>JACIWU010000031.1 GCA_014360805.1 Chloroflexota bacterium | reverse complement strand
TGTCACGGCAGAAGGCAGCCCTCCGCAAGGTCTTCTCATCCCACTGCCCGCTCTCGACCCTCCAGAGTTGGCATAGACGATGACCTTGCCTTCCTTCTTCGCCGCGGCTTCAATGGCGGCCCAGTCCTGCTTGGCGGGGGCGAACTTGCCCAGTTCCGCCGCCTTCAGCCACTGCTCATTGGGCGTCAGCGTCGGCTCCGGCGTTGGAGTCGGGGGCTGGGTGGGCTGTTGCGGCGCGGCGGTAGGCGCCGGCCTGGGCGTCGGCGTCGCAGCCGGCGCGGCGCACCCCGCGATCAGGGTAACCAACATGCAGATTGACAGAATCCTCACCAGTATCTTCATTTCTCCCTCCTGGCAATGCAATAGTGGGCCGAAACCGCTTCACCAATCGGATATGTGTCGCTGCTCGTTCTCCCCTCCTTTCATTGCGTCAACTACCGCTCCCCGAACAGGGGGCGCGACGCGCTTGAAGCGCGGCTACACTTCGCGAACCGCGATCAGGTTGCCGGTATCTCCGTCGTACAGATTGATCGTCCGCGGGTCAAACCCCAGCCACACGCGGTCGTCCATCTTAAGGGAACTGAGGCCGGGCACGCGGATGGTGATTTCCCGCTCGCCCACGCACGCCACGATGGTAGAATCGGCACCCGATGGCAGCACCGAGTAGACCGAGGATTCCACCGCGCCCGTCGTCGGCTCCGTATAGACCGCGATGTCTTCGGGCCGGACGGCCAACACCACCTTCCCCTGCACCCCGCATACGTTCACAGGCACCTTGAACTCGCCCAAATCCACGTGCCCTTGGCCGTCCACCACCCCTTCCAGGAGATTCACCTTCGGGTTGCCGATGAAGTCGGCCACGAACAGGTTGGATGGGCACCGGTACACACGGTCGGGAGTGTCCACCTGCTGGAGGACGCCGTCTTTCATGACGGCGATGAGGCTGGACATGGTGAGCGCCTCCACCTGATCGTGGGTAACGTAGACGGTTGTTGCGCCGGCCACATGATGCAGCCGCTTCAGTTCGGCCCGCATGTCCATCCGCAGGCGCGCGTCCAGGTTGGATAGCGGCTCGTCCATCAGGAACACCTTGGGGCGATAGGCCAACATGCGCGCCAGGGCGATGCGCTGCTGCTGTCCACCGCTCATCTCGCGGGGGTAGCGATGCTCGTACCCCAGCATTTTGACTTCGGCCAGCGACTCCTTGACGCGCTTGTCAATCTCCGATTTGGGCAGTTTGCGAATCTCCAGGGCAAAACTCATGTTCTTGTAGACCGTCATGTGGGGCCAGAGGGCATAGTTCTGGAACACCAGCCCCACATCTCGCTGGCCCGCCGGCACGGAGATGCCCTGAGCGCGCGAATACACGAGTTTGTCGCCGATGTAGATTTCGCCCTCGTCTGGGTCTTCCAGGCCCGCCACACATCGCAGGAGCGTGGTCTTGCCGCAGCCCGACGGGCCGAGAAGGGTCAGGAAGGTCCCCGCCTCCACGGTCAGGCTCACATTGTTGACCGCGACCACATCGCCAAAACGCTTGGTCAGGTTCTTGATGGTGATGGTTGTGCCCATGATTTCCCCCTATCTACATTCCAAGGCCCTTCTTGAGGCTGCCGCCCCTGAAGCGCCCGATCAAGAAGTTCCCGATCAGCACCAGCGTGATGAGGATGAGGATCACGGCGTTGGCCATCTGGTCGTCGCCGTTCTCGGTGTAGCGCATCGTCTGGCTCGCCAGGACTTGCGTGGCCGGCGTTACCAACAGGATGATCAGGGACAGTTCCCGCATCGTCGTGATGAACGTCAGCAGGAATCCGGAGACAAACCCTGCGCTCGTGAGCGGGAAGATGATGCGCTTGAATCGCTCCCAGAGGTTGGCTCCGGCGATCTGCCCGGCCTCCTCCAGTTCCCGCCCCACCTGAAGCATGGCCGACACGCCGCTTCTCGCCGAGTAGGGGATGTGTTTCGCCACAGACACCACCACGAGGAGCGCAAACGTGCCGTAGAGCGGTGGAATCGGCCCCACCCGCTTGGAGAACATGGAGATATACACCGCTCCGAAAGCGATCCCCGGAATCACATACGGGACGAAGGAGATTTGCTCCACGAGTTTGGAAAGGCGGGTGCCGCGCCCCTTCACAATGGCGTAGCCGAGGATCACTCCGAGCAGCGCCGTGAAGAAGGCGGTAGCCAGCGACAGACGGATGGAGTTCCAGGCGCTGGAGTAGATTTTGGGATTGCGCAGCACTCCCGGCGCACCATTGGCAATGTTGATGTCGCTCTTGCCGATCCAGTAGTGCAGCGTGAAGTTGGAGAGGCTGAAATCGCCGGAGCGCAACATGAACGTGTCATAGGCGAGCAAACCGAGCGGCAGGGCGATCACCAGGACCTGGAAGATGATCACGGCCGCCGCCAGAACCCCACGCCATCGGCGCAGCCGCGCCACGTGGGCCACAAACCCGCGCCCCCCGATGGTCTCGTAACTCTTGCGCGTGCCGATCAGCCGCTGGTTGATGTAGATGGTTACGATGGTGAACAGGATGAGCACGATGGCCAGCACGAACCCGTCCGCGAACTCGCCGATAGCGACATTGGAGCGGATCATGGTGGCGACGACGTAGTAGCGCACGGGCGTACCCAGCACGTTGGGGCCGCCGAAGGTGCCCATCACCTTGGAGAATGTCATGATGAACCCCGACAGCAGGGCCGGCAGCACCAGCGGGAAGGTGATGCGCCTGAGAATCCGCCCCCGGCTGGACCCCATGAGTTCCGCCGCTTCCTCCAGGTTGGAGTCAATGGACATCAGCGCCGCCGACACGAACAGGAAGAAAAACGTGTAGTAGTGCAGCGCGCTGCTGATGATGATGGGGAGGGGACCGTATGCCAGCCAGGTGGGCACGGGCCGGCCTATCAGATACTCCAGCAGGCCGGGCGTGCCGCCCGCGACGCGCGTGTTGAACAGCACCTTCCAGGCCATGGCGATGGTCCATGAGGGCATGATGTACGGAATCGTGGCTAGGTTGTTGATGAGATTGCGCCCGGGCATGTCGGTACGGATGACCAGCCACGCCAGGATAGACCCGATGAGCATGGCCAGGAGCGTCGCGCCGGTGGCGACAACAAGCGAATGCTGGAGCGGCGTATACAGGAAGACCTTGCTGATGCGACTGGCCAGCATTCGCACCCAGTGATAGGTGGTCAACTCACCGGGCACCGCATCGGGAACGGCCAGGACGTCGCGCTCCTGGTATGTGAGCGTCGTTTCCACCATGCGGTAGAGCGGAATCAGGATGAGGTACACCATCATGATCAGCAAGATCAAGGCCAGGAGCACCCTTGCGCTGGTCAGCCAGCGGATAAACCTTCGGTAAGCGGCCAGCACCCGAAGCGACAACGGCGGCTGAAGAACCTCAGGAACACTCATGCCCCCTCCCCCGACGGTCAGATCCGATACGGCAGCCCCTCCGAGACGCCGAACCCAAGCCCGGCGGCAAGCGGTCTACAGGCAGCGTTTCTAGGCGCCGGCCCCAGGCTTATGGTCATCCCACGTGAGTTTCACCGGCACATCCATGTTATAGATCGCGCGCAACTGCTCAAGGCGGTTGAGCGCGGCGATACTCTCGTCGGGCCTGGCCATCGCCACGGCCAGGATCAACGCGTTGAGTACGGACATCGGCACGGTCAGCGAGTGGAAGGTGGAGACGGGCCCCCTGCGCGCGGCGAGTACGACGTCCGCCTTGTGACGAAGTGCCGGCCCCAGCGTGTCGGTGAGGAGCACCGCCCGGCACCCTATGGCGCGGGCATGGTCCAGCACCGCGACCAACTCGTGCCGCACATATTGGAAGCCAGCCGCCAGCACCACATCCCCGGGTTGGAGCAACTGCAACTTCTCCAGCAGATGGCGCCCCGACTCGGTCATGGCCAGGGTCAGGATGCCCAGCCGTCTGAACCGCAACTCAGCCAAATCGGCGAGGACGGCCGAGGGGCCACTGGCGAATACGAAGATTCGCTCGCCGCCCAGGAGAACCTCCACCGCACGGTCAAAATCGGCCGCGCTTATGCTGTGGGCCGCTTCGTTTAGGTACTGGACTTCCATTTCCAGGACTTTGCTGAGCGTGGAACCTTCGCCGTCCGCAAGTTCGTGGAGTTTGCATTGGAGTCGGCTGGCGGGGGTTGTTTTCTGACGGAACAGTTCCTGAAGGCAGCGCCGCAGTTCGGGAAACCCGCGGAACCCGACGGCTCGGGCGAATCGCCCCAGCGTGGCCTCGCTGACCTGAAGCCGCTCTACCAGGTCGGCCGCAGTCAAGAACGCAGCCTCGTCATAGTTGGCGAGCAGGTAATTGGCGATGCGCTGTTGACTCTTGGTGAGGCTTGGGAAGCGGTCTTCCAGCCGCTGCCGGAAGCCGTTGAGCCCTTCTTCCATCTGCGACCTCGCAGCGGGACGCAATGCACACGTTATCAGCCTCTCGTTATGAAAGATTATACATCAGAATCTCCAAAAATGCAAGTAGAATTTCATTTTGCACGAGATTTTAAACTTAGGCCCCTAACCCCCTGTGGCCTCGGTATCATCCCGTGCCGACGACTCCGTGCAAGCCATCCCATTGGGCCACCCCGCCGCCGCAGAGATTGCTCCAGGCTTCGTCCCTCACGACGACGGGCGCCGACAATCTTGCGAACCGCCCTTTCCCCTGCAAGTGGACTGGCAAAACCGCCGATTTTGTAGTATAGTTTTGCATCAAGCCGACACCCGCCAGGCACACGCCATCCGCAAGGAGGTTACCGTGAGCGAGAACGAGTGCAACGAGTTCAGCGAACTGGTGTGCGCACATTTTGATTCGCTCACCAAGAGTGAGCGCCGCATCGCCGACTACATCCTCCACAACTCCGACGAGGCCGCGTTCCTGTCCGCCGCCGGGTTGGCCGACCGCCTGGGGTTGAGTGAAGCAACCATCGTCCGATTCGCCCACACCCTGGGCTTCTCCGGCTTCCCCGAACTTCGTGCCTGCTTGCAAGACCTGTTCCGGCGCAGGGTTTCGCACGCGGCGCGCCTGCGCAAGAAACTGGCCGAGATCAGCCCCGAATCGCACATCCTGGAGCAGGTCGTGGCCATGGAGATGGAATACCTCACCGACGCCTTGCAAACCGTGTCCCGCGACGCCTTTGACGAGGCGGTGCGTCTCATCTGCGGGGCGCGGCGCATCTTCGTCTATGCCCTGAGCGGTTCTACAACCCTGGCCGAATTGCTCCAGCTCCGCCTCCGCCGCTTCGGTCTGGAGGTGGTGCTCCTAACCCAGTCGGGCCGCGAGATTTGCGAACCGCTGCTTGCGCTGGGGAGCCAGGATGTGCTCTTCGCGCTGCTCTTCTTCAATCTCTCGGATGTTATGGAGGCGACCCTGGCGTACGCCAAAGCCTGCGGCGCCAAGGTGATTCTGCTCACGGACACGTTGGGCCTCCTGCTCCGTGAGTACACCGACGTGCTGCTGGAAGCCCAGCGCGGCCCGGTGATGGCGTTTCACTCGCTCATCGTGCCCATGGCCATCATCCAGGCGCTCATTATCGCCGTGGCCATGGCCGACGAGGAGAAATCCCTGGCCACCCTGGACAAACTGGACGAAATTCGTCGGCGCCTGGGTTTTGACGTGCCGGTGCGCATCTGGTGGCGGGAAAAGAAGGGCGCGGGCTAGCCACCCTCAACTTGCATCATCACCTCACGCGACTGGAGGAGAACATGGAGGGGCTGAACGCTGCAATCGCCGGAGTCGGATTCGTGGGCCGCGCCCACTTGGAGGCGCTGCGACGCCTCGGCATCCACGTGGCCGGCGTGCTGGGCAGTACGCCCGACAAGAGCCGCTCCGCCGCGCAGACCCTTGGCATCGCTCGTGGTTATGTGGACTTCGCCGAACTGCTCGCGGACGCCTCGGTGGATGTCGTGCACGTGTGCACCCCCAACAACCTGCACCTGGCCATGGCATCTGCTGCCATGCGCGCGGGGAAACACGTCATCTGCGAGAAGCCGCTGGCCCTGACGGCACAGGAGTCGCGCGAACTCGTGCGCATCCAGCAGGAAACCGGCCGGGTATGCGCCGTCTGCTTCAACCTGCGATACTATCCTCTCTGCCACGAGGCGCGGGCGCGAGTCCTCGCCGGGCAGATCGGCCAGGTGCGCATGGTGCATGGGCAGTTTCTGCAGGATTGGCTGTTCTCGCCTGTGGTGTGGAGTTGGCGGTTGGACTCGTCGGTGGGCGGCGCGCTGCGCACGGTGGCCGACATCGGGAGCCACTGGCTGGACCTAGTGGAATGGCTGAGCGGCCTGCGGGTTACCGAGGTGTGCGCCGATCTCACGACGTTCATCCCAAAACGGCTCAAGCCTGCCGGCGGCGCCGAGACCTTCTCTGCTGGAGCGCGTGAGGACGGCGCGCAAGAAGTACCGGCGGCGGGCGAGGACTACGCCGCGCTCCTGCTGGCGTTCTCCAACGGTGCGCGGGGATCGGTAACCCTGTCGCAGGTCTGCGCGGGCCGCAAGAATCACCTGTGGTGGGAACTCAACGGTTCCGAGGGCTCCATGTGGTGGAACGCCGAGGATCCCAATCGGCTTTGGATTGGGCATCTCGACGCGCCCAACCAGGTGCTGATCAAATCCCCCGGACTCATGCAGCCCGACGCGCGGCGCTATGCGGCGTATCCTGCGGGCCACGCCGAGGGGTATCCGGATACGTTTGTGCGACTCTTCCAGGATGTGCATGAACACATCGGGAGCGGCACCCCCTATTCGTCGGCAACCTTCCCGACGGTTGCCGACGGGCACCGCCAGATGGTGCTGTGTGAGGCCATCGGGGAAAGCGCCCGCCTGCGGCGATGGTTGCGGGTGGAAGACTGACGCCCCCGCACGGCCCGACACGCTGCACGGGCCGCGGCTGGCCACGCCCATCTGCCGGTCACGAACGCGGCGTCAGGAGGTCCCTGGGGATGCCAATACTTCCTGCCCCTCCGCCGCGAATATGCGGGCGTACAGGTCTATACCATAACTCGTGTCCAGGGGAGCGCCATCTTTTATCTTGAAAGTCCGCCTTCCATCTGGCAGCCTCTCTGCCCGCAAGAAAAGGACGCTCTTGGCCCTTTCCTCCCGAACAAGGCGGGCAAACTCCCACAGGTGCGTAACGTAGAAAACCTTGACGCCCGCTTCGCGGAGGGCGCGGACCACCTCCCTCGCGATCTCGGAACCCTCGCGTTCGTTGGTGCTGGCAAAGGACTCGTTGAGCAAAATGAGGCCATCGGGTTTCACGAAGTCAACGATGGCGCTCATTCTCTTCAGTTCCTCCTCAAACTTACCGCGTTCCATGGTTTTGTCCTCTTCCCGCTTGAAGTGCGTAAAGAGGCCCGAGCACAGGTTGCCTGAAAAGGACTCCGCCTGGACGAACATGCCGGCCTGCATCATCAATTGCGCCAGGCCGACGCTGCGCAAGAAGGTGGTTTTCCCGCCCTGGTTCGGGCCCGTGATGATGACCACATCTGTTGGCGTGGAGGACGCTTTGAACAGTCAAGGTTCTTCTCCCGTTGCAAAATCTCCTGCCGCTTCAAAGAAAAAAGCCTCTACGAAGAACACGCTCCTCCGTAGAGGCTATCAGCCAGACGGCGATCAAGGGCGAGCCTCATCGCCCCATCCATTGCTTTTGTATTATAGGCCCCCTAGCCCCCAATCGTCAAATCGGCGTCTATCTGTCCCCGCGCAACCGAATCAGGCAAAATCGCAAAGACCGCTCCCGACTCATAGTCAGATTAGAAAAGATTGCGAGCGCGCAACGCAAGAGCCTCGGCTACCGCGTGGCCCGCAAGCATAGCAACCGGGTTCCCCTGTCGCCCGGCCCCCACCGGACTACTCGCCCGCGAGATAAGAGGACGCCCACGGTTGCGGCTTCAGGAACGTCGCTTCGTACCAGGCCGCGGCGTCGGCGAGGGTCTCCCCCAGCGTGCGGTGCTTGTAGCCCAGTTCGCGCTCGGCTTTCTCGCTGGATGCCCAGAAGGCGTAGTGATAGAACGCGGCAACGCTCTTCTCCACCAGCGGCTGCGAGAGGAGGGCCGACAGTTCCGAGACCATCTCAAGTGTCTCCCAGGCCAGCGGCCAGATCGCTCTGTTGAAATCCGTAATCTCTCGCAAATGCCGGAACACCGTAATCGTGTCGGTGTTTTCCCCTCCCAGGATATAGCGCTCTCCCAGCCGCCCGTTGCGGTAGACCTGCACGAGGCCATCCGCCACATCCCGCACATCTGCCAGATTCAACCGCCACGCCACGACAAATGGGTTGATCCGATGGAAGAACAACTTGAGCAGCGCCGACGAGGGCGAATGGAAATTATCTTCTGGGCCGATCATCCCCCCTGGATTCACGATAAGCGCAGGAAGGCCCCGCTCAATTATGTCAAGCACCACCCTCTCCGCCCGCACCTTGGAATCCAGGTACGGCGTCCCCACATCCGAGGTGCGCAACGGACATGTCTCATCCACCACGCTGTCCTCCGAGGGCCCTTCCAGCGTCCCGATGGTGCTCACATGTACCACGCGCCGCACGCCCGCCTCCAGGACAGCCTCCATCACGTTGCGCGTGCCCTCTACATTGACCGCGAAGACTTCATCGGCCTCCTTGGCGCTGAGCGTAACCTTGGCCGCAAGATGGAAAACGCCCAGGCATCCCTCAACGGCCCTGCGCACGTCCTGCGGCGAGGTAACATCTCCCACCACAGTCTCCACAGGAAGATGGGTCTGACCGTGCATTCTTGCAGGATCCCGCGTCAGGACACGCACATTGTAATGACGCTGGACCAGGGCGCGAACCAGGTGGACGCCCAAGAAGCCGGTGCCGCCCGTAACAAGGACTTTCTCCATCTGCGTGTTCACTCCTCACACCCTCACAGCCTGATACACCGATGCGCCATTCGCCCACTGGAAATCGCTCATGACGAACCGCCGGAATCGCCCATGCCACATCCACCCATGCCTAACCCAGATCGTGCCGGTTGCAGGCGAGACGATAACGGTGGAAATCGTCCCGCAGTGCCGCTCCGGGTCTTGCCAACACAGGGCGCCCGTCCCATCCGCCGAGGACATGATCACCCGCGCCCACGAGGGCGACACAACACCCTTCGCCTCGGCAAGCGCCGCCTCCATCCGCGCCTTCCGCGCCAGGGTATCCCCCTTCTTGCCCAGGCCCTCTAGGCGGCATCGGTTCCGCAGCAGGTCGGTAACGAAATGATTGCTAGCCACAAGGTACCCCTGCTCATCTTCGGGCGTCCGAATGCCAAAATGGGCATGCCCTTCCTCAAACACAGCGATAGCGCCTTGGGCGTCGGCCAAGACGAGATTGCCGTTCCCCAGGCGTGGGGCCGCTGTCAGGTAATCCAGCGCCTCGCCCACCGTCCGGCAGCGCTCCAGGATGCAGACCATCATCCACCAGCGCGGCAGGCCAGGCCCCAGGTCGGTGCTGGGCACGTGGGTGTCGGCCACGGCCAGGCCGGCGGCATTGAGCCCCGAAGACGCTAACCCCGGCCACCCTAGGGCGGTAACACCCACGTACGGGTATCCGCTCGTGGGCCTCGCGCGGACGACGCATTGCAGCCCCAGTTGTTCCAGGTTCTGGTCGCGGTTCTTCGCCAAGAGCGGCTGCCCCGTTTCCGTCCAGTCGGGGCGCGCGGCCCAGGCCGTGCATCCTTCCGCAACCGCAGCGGAAGCCTGCGCGCGGTCCTCCAGGTACGACGCCAGCGAGAACCGCAGGAGCACGTCGCGCTCTATCCCCAGGCCATCGGTTTGGCCCTGGACGTACTGAAGGAATCCTTCAGCCTCGTGTTCAAGCAGGGCCAGCACCTCTGCGTACCAGGCCTCGGTCTGCGGGTGCGGAACGAGTCTTCGCAGGCGGCGGTAGATGCGCGCCACGACGAACTGACGCAAGGGGCCTGGCAGTGCACCATACTGCAAGCCCATCTCGTAGGGCGTCCCTTCCAGGGTGAGAACTCGCATAGGCTCCTCTTATGAATAGCGATGGCAAGCCACGGCGTATTTCGGGCCGACAGCCCGCAAAGGAGGCTCCTCTTCCTTGCAGATGTCGCCCAGGCGAGCAAAGCAACGCGGATGGAAACGACACCCCGACGGCGGATCTATCGGGCTGGGCACGTTGCCCTCAAGGATGATGCGCTGACGACGGGTGGCCCTGTCCACCCTGGGCACTGCGGCCAGAAGCGCCTGAGTGTAGGGATGCAAAGGTTCCGCGAACAGCAGGTCCGTAGGCCCTGTCTCCACGATCTTCCCCAGGTACATGATAGCCACGCGGTCGCTGATATGGTAGATAAGGCTGAGATCGTGGGCGACGAACAAGTAGGTCAGATGAAATTCAGCCTGGAGTTCCTTCAGAAGGTTGATGACCTGGGCCTGAATGGAGACATCCAGCGAGGAGACAGGTTCATCGGCGACGACGAATTTCGGGCGCATGGCAAGGGCGCGTGCGATGCCGATGCGTTGGCGCTGGCCCCCGCTGAACTGGTGAGGGTAGCGGTCAATGTGGCGTCGGCTCAACCCCACCCGGCTCAGCAGGTACAGGATCTCGTTCTCCAACTCCTGCATTCCGGTTACGCCCCGCGCCCGCAGTGGGACCGACAAGATATCGCGCACCGTTTTGCGGGGGTTGAGGGAAGAATAGGGGTTTTGGAAAATAATCTGGGCCGACCGCCGAAACTCCCGGTCCGTCATCCGCGGCGTCGTCTCACCAGCATCCTCTCCGAATACCAACTTACCCTCAAAGAGCATCCGGCCCGCGGTCGGCTCGTGCAGGCGGGTGAGCACCCGTCCCAGCGTCGTCTTGCCGCAACCCGACTCGCCCGCCAGGCCCACGGTCTCATCCGGGTACACCACCAGGTCCACGCTGTCCACGGCCTTGACAATCTGCACCCGGCGGCGAGCCAGAACGCGCGCCAACAGGCTGGGGCGGATGTAGAAGTACTTGCGAATCCCCATTGCAGAGATAAGCGGCTGGGGCGGCGCTGGCCCCACATCCTCCACCATGTTGTTCTTTTCCAAAAGAGTTTGCATCGCACTCGCCTCTAGACGTAAAGCAGACACCGCACCTGGCGGCCGTCTGGCAGCGTAACCAGTGGCACCTCACCCTCCTGGCAAGCCTCCTGCGCGTGTCCGCACCGAGGGTGGAAGGCGCATCCCGGCGGAAGTTCGGCCAGGTCTGGGACGTTCCCTGGAATCGGTTGCAGCGGCTCGCGTGTCGCGCCGATCTTGGGAATGCATTCCAACAGGCCACGGGTATACGGGTGCTTCGGATCTTCAATCACCGCGTCGGTAGGCCCCTTTTCCATCAACCGCCCGGCGTACATGACGGCGATATTCTGGCAGAACGTGGCAGCCAACGCCAGATTGTGCGTAACCAGAACGACGCTTGTGCCGTACTCCTGGTTGAGCCTCCGCAGCAAATCCATAATCTGCGCCTGAATGGTAACATCCAGGGCGGTAGTAGGCTCATCCGCGAGGAGTATCTTCGGCTTGCACGAAACGGCAATGGCGATGAGGGCGCGCTGCTGCATCCCCCCGCTGAACTCGTGCGGATAGCGCTTGCGGGCCTCCCACGGAACGGCAATGCCCACCTCGTCCAGCAACTCCACCACGCGCTTCCGCTCGGCTTCGGCCCGCGCCCTGCCAAAGGGCCACAGCGACGGGCCGGAGCCGTTGAGCATCCCATGAATGCGCAGCGCCTCGGCGATCTGGTCGCCCACGCGGAACGCCGGATTCAGAGTCGTCATGGGGTCCTGGAAAATCATGCTGATCTGCCGACCGCGGATTTGCCTCATGGCGTGCATCGGGAGTTTCAACAGATTCTGGCCTTCCAGCAGAATCTCACCCGCTACAATCCTGCCCGGATGCGACACCAGGCGCAAGATGGAGAGCATGGACACGCTTTTCCCGCAGCCCGACTCGCCCACGAGGCCCAGCAATTCCCCGCGGGCCAACGTTAGGTCCAGGCCCGACACCGCGCGCACCACCCCTCTGCGGGTCGGGAAAACCGTCGTAAGATGCCGAATCTCCAACAATGGCTGTGATTGTGCCATCGTGCCCTCTTATTCAATCTTCAGTCGCGGGTCCAGGATGTCGCGCAACCCTTCGCCGAAAACGTTGATCGCCAGCACCAAGACGAGAATGGCCAGGCCGGGTATCGTGGACACCCACCAGGACGTAGTCAGGTAGTCGCGCCCCTCCGACACCATAGACCCCCAAGCGGGCGTGGGCGGCTGAATGCCCAGGCCGAGGAAACTGAGACTTGCTTCCATGACGATCATGACGCCAAGGCGCAGCGTGGCGAGAACCAGCACCGAGTGGAAGATGTTGGGCAACACCTCGGAGACGATAATGCGCAGGTCGCCCATGCCCACGGCCACAGCCGCCGGAACGTACTCCTTCGTCTTCTCCGAGAGCATCTCCCCGCGCGCAAGACGGTAGAACTCCACCCAGCCTTTGAACGTCAGGGCCAGGAGCAGGTTCGTCATCCCCGGCCCCATGAACGCCATCACGGCGATGGCGAAGATCAAGTAGGGGAACGCCAGCAACAGGTCCGAGAAACGCGACAGTACCTCGTCCAGCGCGCCCCGGAAGTACCCCGCCAGGCATCCCAGAAGCACGCCCACGACCGCCGAGATGACCACGGATACGAACCCCACCCAGAGCGAAATGCGGCTCCCGAAGACGATGCGAGACCACAGGTCGCGCCCCTGGGCATCCGTGCCGAGCCAGTAGTCCATGGTTCCCCCGGCCCACACTGGCGGCTCAAGTCGGCGTATTAACTCCCCTTTGGTGGGGTCATGCGGCGCGATCTGCGGCGCAAAAATGGCCATCGCGACGTATAAGACCACCACCAGCCCACCCGCTAGGGCAATGGGGTGGCCAGCTAGGTCGCGGAAGAACCCCGCGGCATTCGCGGCCCAAATCCGCAGTCGGATGGTCAGCGGATACCACCAGGGCATTGCGGTTTGTGTGGTCTGCATGGCCTTCCCCCTGCTACAGGGTGATCTTCGGATTGATATAGGTGTACAGGATGTCCACGATGAGGTTCGCCAGCACGAACGTCAGGGCGTACACCATGACCACGCCCTGGACCAGCGGGAAGTCACGCGAGAAAATGGCGCGCACGGCCAACCTGCCCAGGCCGGGCCAACTGAAGACTTGCTCCACGATCATGTTGCCGCCCAGGAGCACGCCCACCTGAATCCCCACCACCGTTACCGTGGGGATGAGGGCGTTGCGCAGCGCATGCTTCAGCACCACCCACGTTTCGCGCACCCCCTTGGCCCGTGCCAGGGTTACGTAGTCCTGCCGAAGGGCCTCTATCATGCTAGAACGAAGCACGCGGGCCACCATCGCCGCCGCACCTGCGCCGAGGGCGATGGACGGTAGGAGCAGATGCTTCAGCGATGACACCAGCGCCGCTGTGTTATGGGTGAGAATGCTATCCACCACGTAGAACCCTGTTACCACCTGAAGCCCGGCGTTGTAGTCAATGCGCCCCGTTACGGGCAGCCACCGCAGTCTCACCGAGAAAATCAAGATAAGAAGAATGCCAAGCCAGAAAGCGGGCATGGAAACGCCCAAAAAAGCGCCGGCCATGCTCACACGGTCCACGATGGAATACTGTTTCACCGCCGACCAGATGCCGATCGGCACAGCGATGATCAACGAAAACAGAAGCGCGCCCAATGCCAGTTCTATGGTTGCCGGGAGTTGCTCCGCGATGAGTTCCGTAACCGGCTTCTTGTACGCGTAGGAGTAGCCCAAATCGCCGCGCAACGCGTTGGAGAGAAACAGGTACAACTGAACGTGCAGCGGTTCGTCCAGATGGAACTCCTTCCGAAGTTGCTCCATCTCGCCTGGGGCAATGGTGCCCGCCTCACCCATCATGATATCCACAGGATCGCCCGGCGTCATGCGCATAAACAAGAACACCAACACCGCCACGCCGAACATGATGGGAATTGTGTATAGCAATCGTTCAAGGATTTTGACGCCTCGCATCGGCACGCCTCACCATTGCGGGGATCAGAGGAGCGGCGAACCGCTCCCCTGATCCGCCCAAGTTACCCGACTACTGAGACAACCAGACATCGTGGAGGTTGATGCGGCTGTCGGGCGAAGGACTCCAGTTCTGCACATTGGCAGCGGCAGCCTCAATCTCCTGCGGGACGAACAGGAAGACCATGGGCGCTTCTTCCCAGACGATGCGTTGAATCTCGTTGTAGATCTCATGGCGCTTCGCAACGTCGGTCTCAACCTCGCCCGCTTTGATAAGTTCGTCCACGCGCGGGTTGCTGTACCCGCTGTAGTTGCCGCGCCCGTAGGTGGAGCCCTCAACGTAGGTGTGCACCTTTGCCTCCAGGTAGCCCACCGGGTCAAAGGCCGAGTCGCCCCAACTGCCGACGGTCGCCTGGCGCTCCCCGGCCAGCAACTTCGGCCGCAGCACGGCCCAGTCCCAGACGCGGACGCTGACATCCAGCCCCAGGTTGGTGCGCAGTTCTCCCGCGATGGCCTCGGCCAGTTCCTTGTTGTCGGCGCTCACATCAATGACGAAGGAGAACCCGTTTTCGTAACCCGCCTCTTTCAGCAAGGCTTTCGCCTTCTCCACATCAAACGGATAAGGCTTGAGGTTGGGGTCTGCGAAGTTGTTGAACGGGGACAGGATGCCCGGCAGGCGCACGCCGTAGCCGCTCAGGATCTTGGCAAGGATGAGGTCCACATTGACGCCGTAGTTGAGGGCCTGGCGGACGCGCACGTCGTCAAAGGGCTTCTGTTTGACGTTGACTTCCATGAAGTGCGGGCGCGTCCCGGCGCAGGTCTTCACCTGCAGTCTGGGGTCGCTGAGCAACTGCGGCACGATGTAGGACGGCACT
Organism: Chloroflexota bacterium; assembly: GCA_014360805.1. Classification (NCBI taxonomy): domain Bacteria; kingdom Bacillati; phylum Chloroflexota; species Chloroflexota bacterium. Next base: position 19,641 of record JACIWU010000031.1, on the reverse strand, counting down.
CCTTGGATGATGTTCACCTCGCCCGCCTGGAGGGCCGCAACGCGGGACGACCGCTCGGGGATGATCTTGAAGATCACCCGGTCGGCGAAAGCCGGCCCGACGGGCGGCAGGTCATCGGCGCCGCCGTAGTAGTTCTCGTACCGCTCCAGCACGATCTGGTCGTCCAGTTTCCCTTCCACGAACTTGAACGGCCCTGCCCCAACGGGCTTCTCAATGAACCCCTTGGTGCCGCCCACCGACTCAAAGTACTTCTTGGGGATGATCTGCTGGTGGCACAGCATCTGCATGAACACGGGCCACGGCGCCTTCAGGTGGAAGCGCACGGTGAGCGGATCCACGACCTCCACGCTCTCCAGCGGCGCGATGAGGCCCTTGCGGGCAGCGGTGTGGGGCTCCGGGTACTCAATGGCGCCTTCCGTGATGATGCGGTCAAAGGTGAACTTGACGTCCTCGGCGGTTACCGGGTCCCCGTTGTGGAATGTCATCCCCTCTTTGAGTTTGAACTCCCAGGTTTGAGGGTCAATCAGCGTGGCCGATTGCGCCATCTCCAGCACCACCTGGTTGTCCTTGGTGCGGGTTACCAGGCCGTCAAACATGTTGCGGATGACCGTCTCGGTCTGGCGGTCGCGGTAGTCCGCCGGGTCCAGGCTGAGCACGGGGCTCATCAACCCTACGATGAGGGTGCCGCCCCGCTTGGGCCCGGGCGTAGGAGTGATCTGCACGACCACGGTCTCTTTGACGGGAACCGTCTCTTTGACAACGACCTTCTCCGGCGTGGGTGTGGGGCCTGCTCCTCCACAGGCTGCGATGAGCGGCAGGGTCATCGCCAACAACGCAACAGACGCGATTACCTTGAGTCTTGCTCTAGCCATGTGTTTCCTCCTTTTGCTGCACTAGAAACGAACCAACTTCCAAAAGGCTCCGAAACGCTCGCGCCGGTTTTCTCCTCCGATCACCTCCTTTCCGTGCCTCACCGATCAGGGGGGCAAAGCCCCTAGTCGGAAGTTCCGACTATATTCTACAGGCTTTGGAAGATTTTGGCAATTCGCTCCGACTCCGTCAAAGGCCGCCCCTCTTCATCCACAGCCACAATCGCGCCGTTGACCGGGCGCGTGCGCACCTTGCCGCAGGCATGGGGGTTTCCCTTGAGTTGGGGCGCGTCCAGCAGGCCGATTTCCACCGCCCGAGCCAGCACTTCCACGTCGGTCAGCGGATCGGCCACGCCGCTCCCCAGTTGCCGCACAGCGTCCACGATGACCATAGCCTCGCGCACGAGTTCATCTTTGCGGCGCTGGACTTCGGGATCGGCGGTCATGTCGGGCTGGCCCGCCAGCGCCGTCTGGATGACCTGCCGCGCCATTTTGCAACTCTCAATGACATCTTCGGGCGTGGCGGCGTGATTGGCCTCGCAATATCCGACCACATGCACAATGGAGGGCTTGAGGGCCATTTGCAGGTACACCGAAGACCCCAAATGCCCCTTGGCGTAGTCCATATCCACCGGATAACTCATCAGCCCGGTGCGGGTCTGGCGAACGACGTTGAAGTGGGCATCCTGCTGGCTTTCGGCCAGTTCAATCTGGGCCAGCGCCTTGGCCAGGTCCATCTTGTTGGATGTGTTCGGCGGCGTCTCAAACATGTACGTGCTGATGTAATCGCGCACGCCCATGGCCTTGGCGACGTGGGCGTAGATGTACGAGACCGCGCACACTACGGCGTCATGCCCATCGCGCAGGCCCCAATGGTACGGCTCGTTGCCCTCCACGGGGATTCCCCGCTCGCCATGCCACTTCATGAGCAGCATGTGATCGCGGATGGAGTCGCGCAGGCTCAACGGGCCGCGCCCATCCACCACATTGAACCAGAAGAGCGAGGTGGCGCACCAGGCGTTACGGATGGTGCGCCAGAGCACCTCGGCGTACTCCAGCAGATCCGACGTGCCCGAGTAGGAACGCATGAGGGGATAGTTCCCGCAGCGCGACGCCTCGTACAGGCGAATGAGGTCCTCTTCGGTACGGAATGGCACCCCGCCCGCGCCCTTGCGCTTGGGGTTCTGGCGCTCGGGGTGGAAGAAGTTCTCCTGCGCGTCCTGATCGGGGCCGAGGGAGATCACATCCAGCACGCCGGCCTCGGAGATTTTCCTGATGCCCTCCACCGTCGGCTCAATGGTCTCGGCCGGAAGGCCAAAGTGGTGGCGGATGATGGGGAAGGGCGCCTTCCAGCGGATGCGCGCCATGGTCTCGTCGGGGAAGTCGGCGGCAGTCATCTCCTCAAACCGCTGCCCGCGCAGGTAGGCGATCACCGCCTCCACCGGCTGCTCGCCGCTGAACACCGCCTCAAAGTACCCCGCCTCGCGGGCGACGGCGGCCACCGGCGGCGTTCCGCCAAATACGAACCGTTTGTGCGTCAGCCCGGCCTCCTCGCAGGCCTGCCACAGGTCGCGGAGCAGGGTTCGGGCGTTCTCGGGTGTCAGGCGGTAACTGATGGCCAGGATGTCCGGGTCAACCTCCTGGGCCGCCGCCACGAACTCGGCGATGGATGTCGCCGGCCCCGTAAACTCGGTCCTGTATCCCTGCTCCTCGGCGATGCGCAGAAAGTTCAGAACGCCGGCGACGTGAACGCACTCCCCTAGTGAGCCGCCCAGTATCGTCTTCTCTGCCATGATTCCTCCTTCATGCAATTCTCTGGTTTCGGTATCGCGTTACTATCATCCTTCCACGTAGCGTGTCAACTGCTCCACGCTCATGTTCTCAATGCCCAGGCGCGCAGGGGTGCGGCCCAAGGCGAGATAGTCTTTGCGATGCAGGACGCACGCGAGTTGGATCACCGCGCGGATGGTCGGCGTTTCCACGCCGTAATGCGCCCCGATGGTCGCGATGGGCACCAGGCTCATGGGCACGTCCTCAAAGAGGTACCGATGCATCAGCGAGCGCGGGGCCGCCACCCCCCTGTACGTGGGCGTGCCTTGTATAGCGTGGAACAGGTCGTCGCCCACCGACGCATAGGCCGCGCGCAGCCATTCCAGAGCCGACCGCGCCCGCACCTGAAGCGCGCGGGCCACCGCCACCCGCTCCTCGTCCACCTGCTCCAGGACAGTTGCCACCCCGGGCGTTGCCCCGTCAATGTAGAACTGAAATTCGCCTCGGGTGGCCTCAATGCGCCCGGCGTTCAGGATCATCAGCGACGGATGCATCACCGCTCCCATATTGTCCAGGCTGGTCTCCAGCACATTGCGCGCCGGGATGAATTGGGGATACGCGGCTCTGGCCAACTCCAAGGCCCGTGGCGTGTCCGTAGAGGGGAGCGCCGCCAGCGGCACGGTAATCTTGGAGCGGAACAGGTGCGCCTCCGCAGGCCCCGTGGAGCGGCTTGAGAGCACAAACGTCTGCGCCTCGGCGACGACCACGGAGGCGCGGCAGCCCTTCTCGGCCAACACGCGACGGAACTCCAGCGCGCCGCCCGTTCGCCCAGGGTTCAGGATGATGACCTGGCCGCTTTCCAAGAACGGCGCACACTGGGCCGCGATGTCCGCGTGGGCCGATGCAGGCACCACAACCATGATCAGGTTCACGCCCTCCAGCGCCATGCCCAGGTCGGATGCAACCATCTCAAGCGGGCCAAACTCCGAGCGCCCGTCCTCAAACTCCAGGTCTATTCCCCCGCGCAGGGCGATCATCTCAATCCGTGAGTACGTCCGGTTATACAGGCGCACGGGGAACCCCCTGATGGCCAGGTCGGCGGCCATCGCCTTCCCGCCGTGTCCCGCGCCGATGACCAGAATTCGTGGCCTGCTCGTGTCCATCGGGATATGCGCCTCCGATCAGGCCCCCGCCCCCTCGTTGACGTAGCGAAGGATGGCCTCCCGATCCATGCCGGCGAGTCCCAGGTTCTCCAGATTCCGCCCCTCGGCCCAGAAGTCCCGCCCCAACAGCGTGCAGCACAGGTCAATGATGCCCTCGCACGTCCGCATGGGGATGCCCGCCGCCTTGCCAAAAGCCGCGATGGGGACCAGCCCCGTGGGCACATCCTCGGTGATATAGCGCACGTTCAGCGACTTGGGGGCCTTGATGCCCGCGTAGGCGCGGTTGCTCTGGATACGCTCGTACAGCGTATCGCCTCGGACCCCGTCATACGCCTTGAGGAGCCAGTCGGCGGCGGACTCGGTGGCGACGCCATATGCCTGCGCCACGGCAATTCGCTCGGCATCCACAGCCTCCAGCGTCTTGGTAACCATGGGCGTCATCCCCTGGTAGAAGTCAAAGTCGTTGCCGGCTTCAATTCGGTTGGCGTTCAGCACCATCGTGGCGGGATGGAAGACCGCGCCGATGTTGTCCAGGCTGGTTTCCAGCACATTCTGCGCGGCGCAAAACTCCGGGAAGAGCCGCGTAACCTGGGACAGAAGTCGCTCGGTTTGGGTCGCCGGCAGCGCCGCCACGGGCACGGCCCGCTTGAGGCCCAGCACCCGCACCCGCGCAGGCCCGGAGATGCGGCACGCATAGATAAGGGTCTGCGCCTCGCCGACAACCACATCGGCCCGCACCCCCAGACGTTTCAGCACGGCCGCCACCTCCAGCGCCCCGCCCGTCCTCCCGGGATTGAGCAACAGCACTTGCCCGTCGCGCAGGTGCGGGGCAAGGCTCTCGGCCAGAGGCCGATGCGCAAACGCCGGCACCACTACCATGATCACCTCGGCCCAGGGAATGACCGACGCCGGGTCCGCTGAAACGACATCCAGCCGGCCGAAACCCTCTACCGCGCCTTCCACGAAGACGCCGCCGGCCTCCTGCATCGCGCGAACCTCCTGGGGAAAGGCGCTGTACAGCCGAACCGTGTGGCCCTTCAGGGCCAGATGCCCCGCCATGGCGTGGGCACCATTGCCTCCACCGACAATCGCAACCTTGACCGGGCTTGTCATGTTCCCTCCTCTGCTTGCAGACTGGCGACGCCGAGATCAAACGCAGCGTCGGGATTCACTTCGGACAGCAGGCCCACCGCCCACAGGATATAAGGCTTATCTATCCAAAGGCGAGGGGACTTGGGCTTCAGTGACAGCGGATTTCGCGGATCGTAAAGGCCGGCGCGCAGGATGCGGAAAGGGTGCTTCCCGTAGGTAAACACGCCGCCCGTCCCCACGAGATGACGCACACCCGTCAGGTCTTTCCCAATCTGAATGTAGCAGTAGCCCGCAGGCAGGTACATCTCTTTGAGGTAGCCGACGTGCCTCTCCACCGACAGCCGAACCGCGGCCTGGGCCATACCCTCGTCCAGCGCCCACTCGGTCTCATCATGGGCCACCCAGCCGATGTCGCGGGGCAATTTCTCCACGATGGTTACCACGTTCTTATCGGGAAGGCCCGCTTCCTGGGCAAGGCGGCGTTCGCCGACGGACTCCAAGAGCGACGCCGCGCTGACCCGCAGCCCCAGGTCGCCTTCCACGGTCCGCTTCGCATAAGGCTCGGGCAGCCCACGCTGAACCACGGTGCGCATGGTCGGCTCCCCTGCTGCGATGGAGTGCACGTCCGTTGTGGCCCCGCCCACATCCACCACCATCAGTTCTCCCAACCCCTCTCGAGATTTGGTGCCCTTCGCCAGCAATCTGGCCGCCCGCAGAACCGCCTCCGGCGTCGGCATCGCGACACATTGGACGAACGACTCCACGTTTCGCAAGCCCTTCCCATCCACGATCTTCCGCATGAAGACCTCTCGGATGGTCTGGCGTGCCGGCTCCACGTTCAGTTCGCCCAGCGCGGGCATGACATTTTCGGTAACGAAGACCTCCTTGCCCCGGCCCTCCAACAGGGCGCGCGCCTCGTCGGCAGCATGTTTGTTGCCCGCGAACACAATAGGCGCACGCACAGACGAATGGGCAAGCATTTTCGCGTTATGTAAAACCACCTCCTGGTTTCCGCCATCCGTGCCGCCGCACAGGAGGATGATGTCAGGCTCCATGCGAACGACCTCGGCGAGTTCCTCCAGGGTCAAATGGTGCGAATACGCCTTCATGACCCGAGCGCCCGCCCCCAACGCGGCCCGCCGCGCCGCCTCCGCCGTCAGTTCTGGCACCAGCCCGATCGCCACCACGCGCAACCCGCCCCGCGCACTGGAGCACGCCAACCGCACCGGGAACTCCACAGCGCGGATGCCCCAGTCCCCGGGAAGTTGCGCTAATGCGTTCTTCAGCCCCACGGTTATGTCATGTTCCGCCGTGGTAACGGCCTGCACCCTCGCCATCAACCTGGGCTTGGCCAGGTCTATCACGGCGACCTTGGTGTACGTGCTCCCCAGGTCAATGGTGAGCGCAGGATACTCCAGCGCGGCTGCTTGCGCGTGCGGGTGCACTTTCGGATGCAGAGTGCTACCAATCATAGGCGCTCAAAGCGGGTGATCTCCCACACGAAGACAATAGCCCCGCCGATTTCCACCTCCATTTCGCCATTCAGGAACGGCGCATCGGCAGGGGTAACGATCTGGGTGCGGGTGCGGCAATGATGGCGGATCACGTCAAGGACATCTTCCACCTGGGGGATGGGCACGCCGATGAGGATCAGACTGTTGGAGCCGCGCAGGAACCCACCCGTCGTCTCAATCCGCGTCGCACGGAACCCATGCTCCACGAGCGCATTCAGGAGATCATCCGCATCTGCATCCTGAACCATCGCGGCAACCAGTCGCATAGGTTACATCCTCCGCGGCAGATACCGGCTTCTGTCGCAACAGCCTTCACTGGCAACTTGCGGGCAACGCAGACCGAGCGGCGCTCGCCGGACAAGCGGTGCTTCTGTCTACAGCATACCAGATGGGGGTAAATATCGCGAGGAAAAACCGGTGAAAAAAGGTTAACAAACCGTAGTTTGTGCCCCTACGGACTGCGAAACCAGTAGCCAATCCCGTACTCGGTCAGGATGTACTCGGGATTCTGGGGGTCTGGCTCCAGTTTCTCACGCAAGCGGCGGATGTACACTTTCAGGTAGTCAATTTCGCGCCTGTACTCCGGCCCCCACACGCGGGCCAGCAACGTCTCATGGGGCAGCACCTTGCCGGCATTGCGCATAAGTTGCTGGAGAAGATTGAATTCGGTCGGGGTCAGCCGAACCGGGTGGCCATCCACCTCCACCTCGCGGCGATTCAAGTCCAGCACAACAGCGCCGATAATGATCCGCGCGCCGCCAGCGGGAGTGAGCGGTATTTGAACTCGGCGCAGCACAGCCCGAATCCGGGCCATCAACTCCAGGTGCCCGAAAGGCTTGGTAATGTAGTCGTCCGCGCCGAGTTCCAACCCGCGCACCTTGTCCATCTCGTCGTCCTTGGCGGTGAGCATCAGAATCGGCACGTCGGAGAATTCGCGAATCCTGCGGCACACCTCAAACCCATCCACGTCCGGCAAGGCGATGTCCAGGATGATCAAGTCCGGCCGCTCCGAGAGCGCCAGCGACACCGCCTCCTCCCCCGTGTACGCAGCGATGACCTGCCCCTCGTCCCCCCACTGCATCTTGAGGGTTACAGACACCACCTCCACGACATCCGCTTCATCATCCACCACCAGGAATTTCACCCGCAGCCTCCCCTTTTGGCAACGTAACAAAGAAAACGCAGCCCTCACCCGGCTTGGTGCTGACCCCCACATCGCCGCCGTGGAGCCGCGCCAGCGACCGCGCGATGGACAGCCCCAGCCCTGTCCCAGGCCCCGCCTTGCGCCCCACCTGGCCCCGGAAGAAGCGGTCAAAGATGTGGGGGAGTTCGTTGTAGGGGATGCCAGGGCCTGTATCGGAGACGTAGATGCGAACCCAGTTGCCCAACTCGCGCACCTCCACGGCAATCTCACCTCCGCAGGGCGTGTAGCGCTGTGCGTTGGAAAGAAGGTTGCTCAGGATTTGCTCCAGGCGGTTCGCGTCGGCCATCAGGAAGACGGGCGTCTCCGGCAGGCGAAGCGTGAACAACTGATCTTTCTCGTCCATGAGCGGCTGGAGCGAGACGGCGATCTCGCGAACCACCTGACACACATCCACGGAGCGTTTCTGCAGGATGACTTTGCCGCTCTGCAGTCGCGCCATTTCCAGCACCCCGCCGACCATCTGGTTGAGCCTGTCCACATTGCGAAGGATGGTGCTCATCAGGCGCTGCTCTTCCCCATCCGAGCCACCCAGTTTGTCGGCCAACAAGCCCACGGAGACCTTGATGGCCGTGAGCGGGGTTCGGAACTCGTGGGACACGGTGGACAGAAAATCGCTCTTAAGTTGCTCCAGCGTCCGTAGTTCCTCGGCCACCTTGCCCTGTTGGAGCACCTGCTGCTGTTCCGCACGGAGCAGACGGCCAAGAGCAGCCGACAGCGCGCCCACCAGCGAAAGGCCCAGCGCGAGCGCAAGCCACCCGCCCAGTGACGCCGCTTCGGGAAACGCCCGAATCGCCAGCAAAATCGCCACATCATACCCGAGGCCCAGTACAAGCCCGATGAGCCAGCCTTGAAGGGATGAGTCGGCCACCACCGCCCAGGCTGCGGAGGCGACGAACAGCAAGTAGCCCGGGCCGAGGAGATCGCCCGTCTCGTAGGCGAATCGGCCGAAGACCAGCACATCAGGCACCAGCCAGAGCATAGGGCTTCGCAGGCGAGGGGAGAACCGCTGCCACAGGTCCACCAGGGCATTGTAGCCCACTGCCAACAGCAATGGCCAGGACGGTGCAGACGTGAGCACCGCAACAGTGGCCGCGAGGGCAATAGCCGCCCATCGCAGCCAGAGGACGGGCCTAATGGACGCGTCCAGCCTCTGCTTGCCAAGCCATTCCTTCATCCCAGGCACGGGCATCGCTCCGCGTTCCAAGCCTGGCGATATTATACCACAGTTCTGGCCTCTGCTTCCATTTCTGCTAAAAAGCGCGTCAAGACTTGGCTCTATCTTGTGTTGGCGACCAGGGTGCGACGCGCTTCCGGAAGTATGGGAAGCCGCCCTACGTGTTCTGGACTTGCGCCAACCACCCGTTGCGTGCGCGGGATGGCTTCGCCTCGGACCTCTCACCTTGAGAAGGGGAAACACAAAAACCGCGAGTTTGCTCGCGGTTTTGCGCCGTATCGGTCATTGCCCGAGGTGGCGGGCAACCGAGCCGCCCATGCTACATGCCCGTATCGTCCGAGTCCATCTCCAGCACTTCGCCGGTAACGGTGAACACTACACGCTCACAGATATTGCTCACGCGGTCGGCGGCACGCTCCAGATCGTGCGCTACCCAGAGCAGATAGTTCGCCTGCTGAATAACGCGGGGGTCGGCGATGATGTAGGTCAGCAGTTCCCTGTGCACCTGGTTGTACAGGCAGTCCACCTCGTCATCTTCCAGGGGAATCGCCCGCGCAAGCGCCGCATCTTGGCGCACGAAAGCATCCAAGGCGCGATGGAGCATATCCTGCGCCTTCTCCGCCATGCGCGGAATGTCAACCAAGGGCTTGACCAACGGCTCCGCCCCCATCATGAGGTTGATTTTCGCAATACCTTTGGCATAGTCCGCAATTCGCTCCAATTCCGTAACGATCTCCAGCACCGCCGCGAGGATTCGCAAGTCCTTCGCCATCGGTTGCTGCGTGGCGATGAGCGAAATGCAGTCGGCTTCAATGGCAAACCGCTCCTCGTTGATGACGCGATCTCTGGCAATCAGGCGGCGCGAAGCCTCCAGATCGCGGCGCCTAAGCGCGGCCACGGAATCCAGGATGGCCTGCTCTGCCATGCTCCCCAGGGTCAACACGTCCCCTTGCAGTCTCTCCAATTCTTGATCAAAGGCTTGCCGCGTCATGCATGGTTATCCTTTCCGCCTGGCGTACAGAACCAGCCCCAGCAGGCCGCAGACTCCCGCGAGGCCGATCAGTATCGCTCTGAAGAGCGCCGCCACCGAACCGCCCATGCCTTCCAGACCCTGGCTGACTGCCAGGAACAGCAATCCCGACAGCAACAAGGGCGCGCAGTCACTCCTGCGATTGCCGTAAACCCACATGCTAACTCCCTTCCACCTGGTCTAGCACCGCAAACACTTCGCGGCGAATGTCATCGCGCACCTCGCGGAAAACCTCCAGGCGCTCCGCTTCGCTACCCTCCGCAGCCGCGGGGTCGCGGAAGCCAACGTGAACCCTGCGCCCTTTGCCCAGCCACAGCGGGCAGTTCTCGGCGGCGTGATCGCAGACCGTGATGATCAAATCAAACTCGGCTCCGCGAAACTCATCCACAGACTTGGACCGCGCGCCGGAGAGGTCTATGCCCAGTTCCGCCATGACCTGGATGGCCATGGGGTGCACGTATCCTGCCGGATTTGTGCCCGCCGACTGAGCCTGCCACTTGTCGCCCAGGAAGTGATTGACCAGCCCTTCGGCCATCTGACTGCGGGCCGAGTTCCCCGTGCACAAGAACAGCACTCGCTTCCTGTCCATCATCCGAACCTCCCCGTGATATAATCTTCCGTGCGCTTGTCCTTGGGCTTGGTGAACAGGTCGCGGGTCAGGCCATACTCCACCAAGTACCCCGCGCGATCTTCGCCCATCATCAGGAACGCGGTGTAGTCTGCAACCCGCGCCGCCTGCTGCATGTTGTGGGTAACGATGATAATCGTGTACCGCTCCACCAGTTCGTGCATCAGGTCCTCTATCTTCAGCGTGGCAATCGGATCCAGCGCCGAAGCAGGCTCATCCATCAGGATTACCTCCGGCCTGACCGCGATGGCGCGGGCGATGCACAGCCGCTGTTGCTGCCCGCCCGACAGCGCCAGCGCGCTCTGATGGAGTTTGTCCTTGACCTCATCCCACAGGGCAGCCTGCTGCAAAGACCGAACAACGATCTCATCCAAATCCCTCTTCTTGCGGATGCCGTACAGGCGCGGGCCATAGGCCACATTGTCGTAGATGCTCTTGGGGAACGGATTGGGTCGCTGAAACACCATCCCGACGCGGCGGCGCACGTCAACCACGTCCACGTTGGGCGCGTTGATGTCCTCGCCGTCCAGAAGAATCTCACCCTCCACTCGCGCATTGGGCGTCAGACCGGTCATGCGGTTGAGCGAGCGCAGGAGCGTGGATTTGCCGCACCCCGAAGGCCCGATGATAGCCGTGATCCGATTGGCATATACCGCCATGCTGACCTCTTTCAAAGCGCGGAACTTGCCATAGTACACCGAGACATTCCTGATATCCACCTTGGTGCGCAGGTCAGATGTCGGCTGTAACCTGCTGTTTTCTACGTACACGTGCGTTGCCACTTTGGCTGCCATCTCTTCCATAGCATCAACCCTGCAGACGCCGCCTGCGGGCTTCAACCCACAAGCGAGCGATGATATTGAGAAACAAGACGAGAATCATCAGCACCAGGGCAATCGTCCAGGATTGTTCAATACGCTCTGGGTAGGGTTGCTGGGCGTACTTCCACAGGGTCAGCGGCAACGAGTCAACCGGTTGGTCCACAATCCGCCCAATGATCTGGAGCGCGCTCTGACGCTGCGCCAACCCGTTTCGGATGATCAGACCGATTTCGTAGCGCTCATTACCCAGCGCCGTAAACAGTAGCGGGGCGGTTTCCCCTGCCGCGCGCGCCACAGCGAGAAGGAACCCCGTGATGATACCGTTGAGAGCGGCAGGGAAAATGACCTGTAGCGAAGTCTTCCACTCCGGCGCACCCAGCGCCAGCGAGGCTTCGCGCAGGGAGTGCGGCACCATCTTGAGCATTTCGTCGGTCGTCCGAACGATGGTGGGCAGCATCACGATAGCCAACGCTGCCCCACCCGCAAGTGCGGAATAATGTCCGGCGGGCACCACGAGGACGGCATACCCGAACAGACCGATGACAATGGACGGCACGCCCGACAGCACATCGGTGCTGAACCGCACAACGACACCCAGAGGCGTATTCGGGTGATACGCGCTGTAGAAGGCGGCAAGTACCCCTGGTGGGGTGGCGAAGACCGCCGCCAGGATGGTCATCACAATTGTGCCCTCAAGCGCGTGCAGGATTCCGCCGCCCTCCATACCCAAGGGCTTCGGCAACTGGGTGAAGAAAGCCCAATCCAGCGATTGGCCGCCTCGGTACACCACATACCCGATAATCCAAAACAGCGGGACAAGCGCCAACAGGGTCATCACGCCCGTCAGGGAGAGCATAATCGCGTTGGTGGCTTTGCGCCGCACCCCCAAGGCCATCTGATTCACCGTAGGCTGCGATTCCAGAACGGTCATAGACGCACCTCACACGACGTCCGCCGCGCCACACTCCACACGAGAAACCTTGCGGCCACGTTTAGCACAAGCGTCAAGAAGAACAGCACAAGGCCGATTTCAATCAGCACCTGGCTGTGCAGTTTGGAGACGGCTTCGGCGAATTCGTTGGCGATGACACTGGCCATGGTGTAGCCCGGAGACAGCAGGGTCGGCCTCGCGGTGATGGAATTGCCGATGACCATCGTTACCGCCATCGTCTCGCCCAGGGCGCGGCCCAGGCCCAGGAGAACTGCTCCCAGAATGCCCGAAAGGCCGTAGGGGAGCAGCACTCTCCAAATGGCCTCCCATTTGGTAGAGCCAAGCGCCAGGGACGCCTCGCGCTGACTGTTGGGAATGGAGAGCAACACATCGCGGGTTACCGCCGTGATGGTTGGCATGATCATGATGGTAAGGATGAAGGCCGCCCCCAACCGAGAGGCGCCACTCTGCGGCACCGGGCCGGCGAACAGCGTGCTCAGCACCGGAATCTGGCCAAGCGTCTTGGACAGCACGCCTCCCACAAGCGGCACGGTCTTCGGCAGAAACACGAAGATGCCCCACAGTCCGTACACTACGCTGGGAATGGCAGCGAGCAACTCTATCATCCAGTTCAACGGAAGGCGAAGCCATGAGGGACAAAGTTCAGCCAGAAAGATCGCAACGCCCACGCTCATGGGCACTGCCAGCAAAATCGCGACCAAAGACGTTACCAACGTGCCATAAACAAACGGCCAAGCCCGAAAACTGTCCGCAACAGGGTCCCAACGGGCATCCAAAGTCGGCAGAAGAAATCCCCAACCGAACTCGGCGCGGGCATCAGCCGATTGATTCCAAAGCATCCAGCCAATGGCGATGATCAACACCGCCACCAGCACTGAACCGAGGATCAGCAAAAGTTTCCAAATCGGGTCGCCATGGCCGTAAAGTCGCTTAAGCCAGGCAGGACTAGGAGATGCAAGAAGGGTCTTGAACTGAGCAAACATTGAACCTGTCTTCCTTCCGATGAATCTGCAGGCGGTTCGGTGCGAGTTTCAAGCACCGGGAGAGCCCGAAGCGAGTCGGGCTCTCCCAGGTCGGGTGCCAGTTGATGATGAAGGGCTACTTGAGAACAGGCTGGCCCCCGCACGTAATCTCTCCAAGTTTGGCCAGTACGGCGTCGCGCACTGCAGGGGGCAGGACCGAATAGCCCAGTTCGGCAGCCCGCTTCCCAGCGCCGGCGTCGGTCAAGGTCCAGCGGATGTACTCAAGCAACTTCTGAGCCTTGAGGCAATCCTTCATGCTCTTGGTGCGCAGGATCAGGTAGGTGTACCCAACGATGGGCCAGGAACCCTCACCAGGCGCATCCACGATGGTCGCCGTGAACTTCGCATCAAAGGCATTGGCGAAGTCGGCCATGGCCGCTTCCACGCTCTTCGCGTTCGCCTTGACCGCTTTTCCGGCCTTGTTGACCAGGTCGGCGTAGGCCAGCTTGTTGGACACGGCATAGGACAGTTCCACGTAGCCGAGCGAGTTCGGCGTGTTCTGCACTGCGGCGGCCACACCCTGGTTACCCTTGCCACCCACGCCGTTGCCGGCGGTGTCAACCGGCCACTGCACCGACGAGCCGGCCCCGACGCTGCTCTTCCACTCCGCGCTGAAGGCCGACAGCGCCTTGGTGAAGATTTCAGTCGTGCCAGAGCCATCGGAGCGATGGACCGCTGTGATGGGCGCATCAGGCAGGTAGCCCTTCAGGCCGGGATTCAGCGCAAGGATGGCGGGATCGTTCCACTTCAGGATTTTCGCGCTGTAGATGTCCACCAGAGTTTGCCGATCCAACACCAGGGCAGGCGCCTTGGTTCCCGACGGGAACTCCTGCGCCCACTTGATGTTGTAGATCACAACGACTGCCCCCGCCAGCATGGGGTACATTTGCAGGTCTCCGCCAGCCTGGTATTCCTCGTCTTTCAGGAGCGAGTCGGAGCCGGCAAAGTCCACGGTACCGTCAACGATCGCCTTCTTGCCACCGCCAGAGCCGATGCCCTGGTAGTTGATTACCACCGCGGGGTCCACGTACTGGTAGGCGTAGGCCCACTCGGTGTACACCGGTAGCGGGAACGTCGCACCCGCACCATTGATCTGGATGGACCCGGGCGGCAGCGGAGTAGCCGTGGGGGTGAGCGCCGGGATCGGTGTGTTCGCCGGCGCCGTGGTAGGGGCCGCGGTCGGTGCTGTCGTCGGCTGCGCGCCCCCGCACGCCGAAAGCAGCATCGCCAACACAAGGGTTACGAACAGTACTTTACGCATGGTCTTTTCTCCTCTCGCTTTTTGATCTTGCAGCGAGGAGTCTACCACGCGCCGTTTAACGACCGTTCAACACCATGTTAACATCTTGTTAAAGTTTCGCGTCGGGGGCCCCGGCGATCCGTAGGGTGAAGTAGAAGGTACTGCCCCTTCCCTCCACACTCTCGGCCCAGATGCGCCCCCCGTGCGCCTGGACGATGTGCTTCGCGATGGCGAGGCCCAGGCCGGTCCCGCCGCCTGAACGGGCGCGGTCGGCCTTGTAAAACCGCTCAAAGATGCGGGGCAAGTCCTCGGCGGCGATCCCAACCCCGGTGTCGCGCACCGACACGACCACTTCGTCGCCAGCAACCGCAGCAGAAAGGGTTACCCGCCCGCCTGGCGGCGTGAACTTGATCGCATTGTGCAGCAAATTGATGACCACCTGCTGCATGCGCTCCACATCCGCAAGGACGCGCGGCAAATCCGAAGGCACTTCCACAACGAGGGTCAGTCCGGCTCGTTCGGCCTGAGGGCGTAGCCGCTCGGCCGGTTGCAGGAGCAATTCTCGGACGTCGGCGGGCACGAGATTCAACGGGACCTGTCCCGATTCCACGCGCGACAGATCCAACAGTTCCTGCACCATCTGGGTCAGCGCATCCACCTCGGTCTCCACGCTGTTGAGGAATCGCGCCGCCGCCTTGGGGTCCTCTAGCGCCCCATCGCGCAGCGTTTCCACCAGCGCCTTCAGCGAGGCCAAAGGCGTGCGCAATTCGTGTGAGACATTGCTGACGAAATCGCGTCGGACGGTTTCCAGCCGCCGCACACGAGTCAGATCTTGGATTATGGTCAGCGTGTCCCCGGCGCCCTCATCTTCTTCAAGAGGCGTTACGATGGCTCGCAGAAAGACATCTTGGCGGTACATCTCTATGGTCTCTTCCAATTCCTCGCCGCGCTCTCGGCTCCGCCGCCATAGGTCAATGAGCCTGTGATGCCGTGCTACCTGCGCAAAGGGGCGACCTACCGCCTTCTCCTCGGTCGTGCCCAACAGCCGTGCGGCAGCGGGGTTGATCAGCCTGACACGCCCGGTGCCATCTGTGATGATCGCGCCGTCGGCCATGCGCGAAAGCACCGTGGCCAGCAGCCGCCTCTCCTCGCCCACGGCCTCCATTTTTTCCCGCAACTCAACAGCCATCCGATTGAAGGCATAACCCAGTTGGCCAATTTCATCGCGGGTATTCGGCACAACTGGCGCGCCCAGATCCCCCTCGGCCATCCGCCTCGCTTCGCGCGTCAAATGACGTATCGGGCGCACAATGCGCTCGGCGATGAGCACCGCCAGAAGCGCCGCCAGCGCAGAAGCGACCAGCGCCGCAAGCAAGATGCTCCGCCGCAGATTAGCCGTATGAATCTCAATCATCCCCAGCGGACGCGCCACACGCACGATAGCCTCCACCTTCTCGTCCACCCTCACCGGCACCGCGGTGTACATCATCTCGTAGCCCATCGTTGCGCTAAACCGCGTGCTGCTGCCCTGCCCGCTGGCCAACGCTTGCTGAACTTCGGGGCGCGATAGATGATTGTCCATGCGCGTCCGATCTTCGTGCGAATCGCCGAGCACCACGCCGTCGGGCGCGATGATCGTAACGCGGGCCTCCAACTGAAGCGCCCAGCGCTTCGCGATGGCATCCAGATCGGCTGCCGAGGAGCCCTGGGCAAGCACCTCCCCCAGCGCCTCCGCAGACAGGCGGGCCTCGGACAACAGTTGCGCGTGCAGATCTTCCACATACACGCCACGCACAAAGTCCGACATGTACACCGTCAGGGCCGCCATGAGCAGGAGCACCAGAGCGATATAAGGCGAGGCAATGCGCCAGCGGAGGTTGTGAAACATGTTACCCATCAAAACGGTACCCAATGCCCCGCACCGTAACGATTCGCGTTGGTTGCGCGGGGTCGCGCTCAATCTTCTGCCGCAGCCACCGCACATGCACATCCACGGTGCGGGTTCCGCCCGCGAAATCCCAGCCCCAAACGCGCTCCAGAATCAGGTCGCGCGACAGCGCCATGCCGCGGTTTCGGGCCAGGAAGACCAACAATTCGTACTCCTTCGGTTTCAGCGGAATGGCTCGGTCTCCCAGGCGCACTTCACCGCGCGACAAATCCAGCACGAGGTCGCCAAAGACCAGTCGTTCCGAAGCGGGCACGGCGGTCGTCGCGGCCATTTCCTCGTGGATGAGGCGCACGCGCCTCAGCAGGGCCTTCACACGGGCCAGGAGTTCGCGCATGGAGAAGGGTTTGGTAAGGTAATCGTCCGCGCCCACCTCCAGCCCCACTACCTTGTCAATCTCATCATCGCGGGCGGTCAACATCAGGATGGGGACATTCATCTCCTTGCGCAGGGTGCGGCAGACTTCAAAGCCGTCCATCTTGGGCAGCATGATGTCCAGCACGATCACGTCTGGCCGCTCGCGCCGCGCCTGCTCCACAGCCATCATGCCATCGGATGCCGTGATCACGTGATAGCCCTGGCGCGTGAGATTGTACGCCAAAGTCTCCAGGAGCGTCGGCTCGTCCTCTACGACAAGGACCGTCCCTCCGATACTCTCGGTCATGGATACCCCTTTCTCCCGCTTTCATCTGGCTTATATTTTAGCGCATCTGCACCCCGCAATCAACCCGCCCCCGCATATGGTAGCATATGCATTTCGGCGGAAACTTGTCAGAACGATGAACGGCAGCATGAAACGCATAGAGCGTAGGGCAGGCTTCCATACCTGTCCCCTGCCTGCGGTGAGTCTTGTTGCACCGCCGAGATGCAGAGGACGCGGATGAAGAAGGATAAACTGAATTCCCTCCGGGTTCTCCGCGTCTCCGCAGTGAATTCCCTGTAGTGTATACATTTCGGCGGAAACTTGTCAGTCCGCGCTCTCTGCCGCCCCTGCGGCCGGTGTGCTTCAGTCTGCCCTGGCGGCGCCCTTTTATCAGCGGGGAAGCGCGAGGCGGGCGCTTGTGGATCATACCCGAATCCGTCCGCCGATTCCCTTTAGCAGGTAGACCCCGCGGCCATCATCACCGGAGCGCAGCGGATGTCAGCGCGCGCTGGAGCGCGGCGCTGAGGCTTGCCAGTTGCTCGGCGTCGGGCGCGCTGATGTAGATGTCAAAGGCGCGGCGGGCGCCATCCTGCTGGATCACGACCAGCACGTGGGTCTCCACGGCCTTGACCGCGGCCTTGCCTTCTCCCTGGACGGCCTCACCGTAGACCTCAACGGTGAAGCGCCGCCCTTTGCCCCAGGACAGTTCTGCCGGCTCCGAATCCAGAATCTGAGCAGGTTGAGGGAGCAGTAAAGTCTCCGCCTCCACGGGCGGTTGCAGGTCGGCCCACGCCACACCTAGACGCAGGGCATCGTCTTGCGGCGCAACCCACACACCTGTCTTGCTCTGCACCCAGCCGGAAGGCACATCCAGCGACAGCCCTGCATCTGCCAGAGTTACACGCTGGTACGTCGGCTCGTCATCGCCCAGGGTCTTGTGATAGACGAAAGCCTGCCCGTCCCAGGTGTAGACATCGGTCAGCGAGGCGGCCGGGCCATAACTCGCCAGGATGTCGGTAAGGCCGTCGCCATCGCTGTCTTCCACGCGCACGCCGTTCTCACCAAACGACTGTGCACCGTCAAAATGCCCGCCGCGTGGCAAAAGCCAGCCGTACCTTCCGCCTTGCCACCCGAGGACATACAGCATCTCGCCGCCGGCTCCCATGGCCTGCACCGACAGCACTTCGGGCAGGCCATCGCCGGTCAAGTCCTGCGTCTGCAGAGCCTCTGCCCGGTCGGTAGGCAGTTGTTCACTCTGCCAAACCACAAAGGGCTCGCCCATCGGAGGCAAAGCAACCACGAAGACCTGCAAGAAGTCGTAGCCCAGGCGGTCAGCCCCGCCACCCCAGCCGGCCAGGACAACGCTTTCGGGAGCGCCGTTGCCGTCCATATCCAAGGAGAGGTGAGACAGCACCACCGCCGACTCCGGCAGGACGAGAAGCACATCATCCGTGGGTGACCCGCTTGCAGGGACAATGTCAACTCGCACATTGTCCACATAGTAGGTCATCGTAGTTTCCCACACAGCGCTAATGCCAAAGGCCACCCAGGCTTGGCCATCTGCGCCGCTCCGGAAGTTGAACGCGTATTCGTAACGCTTCCAGCCTTGCACCCTGTTAGCTGCCTGACTCACGTCAAAATCCTCCTCGGCTGCCGGGGGGCGCGGGCCTGCGTAGGCGCAGACCTTGGCCAGGGTGTTGAAACTCTCCGAGTCGCTCCACAGGTCAAAGGCGAGTCGGACCTGAAGCGCGGCGTTCGGCGCCACATTGAAAGCGCGGGCCAGCCAGATCGTGCCGTCGTCCATCTTGCCGTCCAGCGTGAACTGCGCTGCCGATCTTCCCCCCGCGGCCTGTTCCGGGCTGATCTCAATGCTCCAGGCGACCGGCTGGCCGGGACGATCTGGGTCATCCGGGACATCCGAGCCCTGCTGCCACCGCTCCAAGTCGCCCTCAAAGTGCTCCTCAAAGGAGGCAGGAGAGCCGGAGCCGACAGGGGTGGGCGCGGGTGTGTCCGTCGGTTCGGACGCCGCCGGCGGCGTAGCGGTGGGCAAGGCCCCAGGCCCGCACGCGACCAGCAGGCTCAGGACAACAATGAGCGACAGTGCGTAGGCTATGGTCTTGTACATACAAATTCCTCCTACTTATTTATGATGAGGCATCGGTTCCAACCGCGGACATGAGAGGTCTGCTGTGGGGAATGCCCGCTATGTAGGACGCTGAGCGCCCGCCCTAGGTTCCCCTACGGTGCCCATTGCATCGGCGACTTCCGCAAGACGCTGTTGGACATCGGTTATGCGGAGCCGGATGTTCGGCGCGCCGGTGAGGGGTAACCTATGCCGACGGCCGCGCCCGAAAGCGACCCCGAACTCATCCGCCGCAGCCAGGAGTGGCTCAGCCCGCGCTACAAGGCCGACGCGCCCAAGTGGGGCGTGCAGAAGGCCGAGACGTGGCGCACCTTCGGCGACTGGATGAAGACCAACGGCCTCATCACCGGCGACTTTGACCCCGACAAGGCGTTCACCAATGAATTCCTGCCCTGACGCGCCGTGCAAACTGGAACTGACGGGCATCACCA
>JACIWU010000030.1:10207-34790 GCA_014360805.1 Chloroflexota bacterium | reverse complement strand
CTCGCCCTCGCCGTGGACCGGGGATGTGGAGCAAATTGCCAATTTGCTCCACGCGGGTGGGGATGAATCGCCGCACGGCCCGCGCGGGGCTAAACCCCCGCGCTGAGGGGACAAAGCCCCTTCGGGGCTAACATCAGCCCGCAGAGCTTCGCCTCTTCAGCCCGATGCTTCAGCATCGGGCGGGGTTTCTAGAACCCCTCTACCTTGCTCAGGTCCACGATGCCGTCGGCTAGCGCGCTCACGGCCTGGCACAGGCCGAGCCGCGCCGCCCTCACGTCCGGGTCCTCGGCCATGACCAGGATGTCGTCAAAGAAGCGGTTGATAGGATCCCGCAACTCCACAAGGGCTTCCATCAGGTCGTCCACGGAGCCATCGGGCCGGACGCGGGCGCGGGCCTTCTGGTAGGCGTGGTACAGCGCCTGCGCGGCGGGTTCCGCCAGCAACTCCGGGCGCAGCGGGTACCTCTCGGCGAGGCCGCGCACGATGCGCCGCGTGCGCGCATACGCGTTGAGCACATCTTGCCAGTCGGGCCTGTCCACCCACGCCGCAAGAGCCTTGACGGTGCGCGCGGCCCTCACCGGATCGTGGCCGCGCTCGGCCAGCACCGCGTCCACCACATCGTACCGGTAGCCGGCGTCCAGCAGCGCGGCGCGTTGCCGGCCCACGATGAAGTCCAGCACGCCCGCCTGTGTGGCCTCGTCCGCCGGAATCGGCATGATCTCCGCAGCCCAACGAATGGCCTGCCGCAAGTCCAGCGAGATGCCCTTGTCGGTCAGGACCTGCACGATGCCCAGGGCGGCGCGGCGCAGGCCGTAGGGGTCGGCGGAACCCTTCGGCGCCAGGCCCGCCGCGAACAGCCCCGCCAGCGAGTCCAGGCGGTCGGCCAGGCCCACGACGACGCCGGGCATCGTCTCGGGCAGGGCATCGCCCGCGTACCGAGGCAGGTAGTGCTCGTAGATGGCCACGGCCACTTCGCGCTTCTCGCCCGACAGCAGGGCGTACTCGCGCCCCATCACGCCCTGGAGCGAGGTCAACTCCACCACCATCTTGGTGGCCAGGTCGGCCTTGCACAGATGCGCGGCGCGGGCGGCCACATCGCGCTCGTTCGCGGCCAGCCCTAGCGCCTCGGCCAGGCGCTGCGTGAGCGCCTCAATGCGCCGCGCCTTCGCCAGCATGGATCCCAACTTCTCCTGGAACGTCAAGGTGTCCAGGATGGGCAGGAAGGCTTCCAGCGGCTTCTGGCGGTCCTCGGCGAAGAAGAACTCGGCGTCGGCGTATCGCGCCGTGAGCACGGCCTCGTTGCCCTCGCGCACCACGTCCAGGTGCCGCGTGTCGCCGTTGCGCACCGCGATGAAGTAGGGGAGCAGTTTGTCGCTCTCGTCCAGGACGGGGAAATAACGCTGGTGCTTCTTCATGACGGTGATGAGCACTTCCTGCGGCAGGTGCAGGTACTTGCGGTCAAAAGACCCTCGCAGCGCCGTGGGATGCTCCACCAGGTTGGTAACTTCGTCCAGCAGGGCCGCGTCTTCGGGGATGTGCCCGCCCACCTCGGCGGCCAGGGCGCGGATTTGCTCGGCGATGCGCTGTCGCCGCTCGGCCACGTCCACGACGATGTTCTGGCGCGCCACCGTGTCAAAGTACGCGGAGGCGCTCGGAATCTCAAACTGTGGCGAGTTCTCGGAGCGCAGGCCGCGGCTCACGCGCCCGCTGGGCACATCGGCATAGACAAACGGGACAACCGCATCGCCCAGCAGCGCCACGAACCAGCGGATGGGCCGCGAGAAGTACACTTGGCTGGCGTTCCACCGCATGGACAACTCAAACTTCAGGCCCGCAATGACCTGGGGCAGGCGCTCGGCCAGCACCTCGCCCGCCGCCCGTCCTGGCTTCACCGTGCGGGCGACCACGTAGCGCCCGCCGTCCATGTCGCGCACCTGCAACGCCGCCACGTCCACGCCCTGGCTTCGGGCGAACCCCTCGGCGGCGCGGGTGGGCTTCCCTTCGGCGTCAAAGGCGGCCTTGGCGGGCGGGCCTTTGATCTCCTGCTCCAGGTCGGGCTGGCGCGGCGCCAGGCCCTCCACGAAGGCCACGATGCGCCTCGGCGAGCCAGTAACGCGCAGGGAACGATAGGACAGGCGCGCGTCGGCCAGCATGCTCGCCATCGCCTGTTCCAGTTGCTGGATGGCGCTGGTGATGTCGGCGGCAGGCAGTTCCTCCACGCCGATTTCCAGGACGAAATCCTCGGGCTGGGTCGGCGCGGGCATGGGCACGTCGGGTGGCGGAACGGGCGCGGGCTTCAGCACGCCCCACGGGTGGCCCATCTCCTCGCGCTGGGCCACGTAGGCCTCGGCCACCGCGCGGGCCAAATCGCGCATGCGCGCGAAGTAGTGCGCGCGCTCGGTAACGCCGATGGCCCCGCGCGCGTCCAGCACGTTGAACGTGTGCGAGCACTTGAGCACGTAGTCGTGGGCGGGGATGACCAGGCGCGCCTCCAGGGCGTTCTGGGCCTCCGCCTCGTACAGCCGAAAGAGTTCTTGCAGGCGCGGCACCGACGCCCGTTCAAAGTTGTAGGTGCAGTGCTCTATCTCCTGGCGCAGGAGGACATCGCCGTAGGTGCGGCCCGCGCCCCAATCTATGTCCACGAAACTCTTGACGCCCTGGAGAAACATGACGATGCGCTCCAGGCCGTAGGTGATCTCCACGGCGACGGGGTCCAGCACGAACCCGCCCGCCTGCTGGAAATACGTGAACTGGGTGATCTCCAACCCGTCCAGCCAGACCTCCCACCCCAGGCCCCATGCGCCCAGGGCGGGCTGCTGCCAGTTGTCCTCCACGAAGCGCACGTCGTGGCGCCGAAGGTCTATGCCCAGCGCCTCCAGGCTCTCTAGGTACAACTCCTGTGGGTTGCCTGGGTCTGGCTTCAGAATGACCTGATACTGGTAGTATTGCGACCAGCGGTTGGGGTTCTCACCGTACCGCCCGTCGTCGGGGCGCACCGACGGCTCCACGTAGGCCACGTTCCACGGCTCCGGCCCCAGCACGCGCAGGACGGTGGCGGGGTTCATGGTGCCCGCGCCAACCTGCACGTTGTACGGCTGCCAGATGAGGCAGCCTTTGTCGGCCCAGAACCGCTCTAGCCGCATGATGACTTCTTGAAACGACAACGCTCTGCCCATTCCCAACTCCCATGTCCAGAAAATACATTCACCGCGGAGGGCGCGGAGAACGCAGAGGATTGGGTTTTTGTTCCTCTCCGCGTCCTCGGCGCGCTCGGTGGTGAACCCAATCGGCCCTATGCGTCGGACTCCGTCGCCCGCGCATCCAGCGCCTGCCAGCGGCGACGCAGGTCCCGCAAGAACGCCGCGCTCTTCAGCCGCCGCTCCATCAGGTACACGTCGTAGTTTTCCAGCAGGTTTTCCACCTCGCGGCGGACCCGATTGTTGAGCGACAGCGTCGCGCAGGCCTCGTAGGGGCGCGTCTGGAGGAACCGCAGCACCTCAAAGGCCTGGGGCGACACGGTCTGCAAGTTTGGCTCGTCGCCGGCGCATCGCGGGCAGACCAGCCCGCCCGCTGCGGGATCCATCACGTTCCCCTCCGACCGCAGCGGCTCCCGACACCGCACGCAGAAAAAAAGTTCCGGCCGGTATCCCAGCAACCCCAGCAGGCGCATCTCAAAGTAGTGGGTCGCCAGCCACAGGTCGCGGGTCGTGCTCAGTCGGCGCAGGGTCTCCACCAGCAACTCGTATATCGCCGCCTGGCCCTCTTCTTCGCCCGTGAAGCCGTCAAGGAGTTCGGCCATAAAGTAGGCGCAGGCTGTGCGCCGCAGGTCTTCGCGGATGGGCCGGTAGGTCTCCACGCTCTCGGCCTGGGCCACGATGTCCAGGTCGCGCCCCCCGTGCACCAGCAGTCGCGAGCGCACGAAGAGTTCCAGGTGCCCGGCCTTGCGGCTGGTAATGCGGCGGATGCCCTTGGCCAGCACGCGCACCTTGCCGCGCTCCGGCGTGAAAATCGTCAGGATGCGGTCGGCCTCGCCGAAATCGCCGCGCTTGAGCACAACCGCCTCGGTCCGATACTGTCGCTCCTGGGTCACGTCTGTCCCCCTGGCAGGCGTTCCTGCCCTCGCACCGAGATTATATCATGGGGCGGGGGTTCGGGCAAAGGTTCACGCCAGGCGAGGGGCGGCGATGGGGCGCTCGCGCGACTCAGTACAGGAACGGGTTCCCGACGCGCTCGCGGGCAATCGTCGTGGCGGGGCCGTGTCCGGGGTACACCACCGTGTCGGGCGGGAGCGTCAGGAGTCGGGTGCGGATGCTGGCGATGAGCCGGTCGTAGTCGCCGCCCGGCAGGTCGGTGCGGCCGATGCCCATCTGGAATAGGGCGTCGCCGCTGAACACAACGCCCTGCTGCTCCAGATAGAACGCCACGCCGCCCGGGGAATGGCCCGGCACGTGGAGCACGCGCAGTTGCAGGTTGCCGACGCGCACAATGTCGCCGTCGCG
This sequence comes from Chloroflexota bacterium, assembly GCA_014360805.1. NCBI lineage: Bacteria > Bacillati > Chloroflexota > Chloroflexota bacterium. The sequence continues at coordinate 30,291 of JACIWU010000030.1, read as the reverse complement.
CAGGAGCAAGTCGGGGCGGGATTGGGAGCCTTTCATCCCGAACCACGCCGCGCCGCCCCCCATCGCCAGCATGGGCGCGTCGGCCTCGTGGATGGCCAGCGTCGCGCCCGTCGCGGCCACGATGGCGTCGTTGGCCAGCGTGTGGTCAAAGTGGCCGTGGGTATTCAGGACGTACACCACATCCACGCCCATGCGTTTGACGGCAGCCAGAATCTGCTTGGCGTCGCCGCCTGGGTCAATGACCGCGGCCTTGTGGGTCTCCTCGCAGGCGACAATGTAGCAGTTGGTCATCACAGGTCCGACAACGAGAGTTTCAACCCGCATGTGCGCTCCTAGCGTGGAATAGCCGTCAGCGATTAGCCATTAGCCGTTAGCCATTAGCCATTAGCCGTTGGCCGTTAGCCGTCAGCGGTCAGCCATTGGCCGACGGCTTTTGAGATTCAAGCGAACAGATTATAATGGGCACGGCTTGACTGTCAACAAGGAGGCTACGTCATGAACACACCCGCGCTTTCTACCATGTGGATGCAACGGCGGCATGCCCACGTCCGCGAGTTTCTGGAGGCGGGCAGGCGGGTTGGATTCACTCGCTTTGAACTGGGCCACGTGGTGCGGCCCGAGATGCTGGAAGGCATCACCCGCGCCGACGGTGAGTTTCCCAGCATTCACGCGCCGTGCCCCACCACGGTTGGGCTGGGCGGCGCAGCCGGAATCGTGGTCAGCGCGCTGGACGAGGACAAGCGCCGCGCGGCGGTGGCGCTGCACATCCAGACCATGGACTGGGCCGAGGCGCTGGGGGCCGGGGTGATCGTCATACACATCGGCCATGTGGAGGTGGACCGGGGGCTTGAGCGCGAATTGCGCCGGCTGTACATCGCCCAGCAGGAGGATTCGCCTCGCTACGCGGCGCTGCGCCGTCAGTTACAGGAAGCGCGCGCGGCCCAAGCAGCGCCCTACCTGGACGCCGTGCGCCGCAGTCTGGAGACGCTGTCGCGGGAGGCGGCCCGGCGCGGGCTGCGGCTCGCTGTGGAGAACCGCTACCACTACCACGAAATCCCCACGCCCGCCGAAGCGCACGCGCTTCTGGCCGAGTTCGGCGATGTGGAGTTCTGGTACGATACGGGCCACGCGCACGTGATGCACAACCTGGGGTTCATCCCCTACCGCGACTGGCTGAACGGCCTGACGGCGCGCCTGGCGGGCATTCACCTGCACGATGTCATCGGCACGCGCGACCACCTGGTTTGCGGCCTGGGCGAGGTGGACTGGGCCTGGGTGCGCGAGCACCTGAAGCCCGACACCTTCCGGACATGCGAGTTTGACTGGTACTTTGAGGCCGAGCATCTGTGGCCCGGCGTGGAGTTTCTGGCCCGGGCGGGGTGTTTGTAGTGCGGAAGTTTGACTTCCGCAGTCCACATGCGGAAGTTTGACTTCCGCAGTCCACGTGCGGAAGTTTGACTGGATCGCGGAAGTTTGACTTCCGCAATCCACGGAGGTGATCCCATGCGGCTTTCTCAAATCTTCGGCAACACGTTGCGCGATGCGCCGTCGGACGCGGAACTGCCCAGCCACCGGCTGCTCGTGCGGGCGGGGATGATCCGCGCCGTTGGCAGCGGCATCTATGCGTTCCTGCCCCTGGGCTGGCGGGTGCTCCGGAAGATTCAGGCCATCATCCGCGAGGAGATGAACCGCATCGGCGGCCAGGAGATGCTCATGCCCGTCGTCAACCCGGCGGATTTGTGGCGCGCCACGGGCCGCTACGATTCGGTCGGGCCGGAACTCGTGCGGTTCCAGGACCGGGCCGGGCGTGACATGGTGCTGGCCATGACCCACGAGGAGGTCGCCACGCTGTTGGCCGCCGGGGAGATCCGCTCCTATCGGCACCTGTCCGCGCTCATCTACCACTTCCAGACCAAGTTCCGGGACGAGCCGCGCCCTCGCGGGGGGCTTGTCCGGGTGCGCGAGTTCGTCATGAAGGATTCCTATTCGCTGGATGTGGACGAGGCCGGGTTGGAGGCGCAGTACCAGGCGCATTACGAGGCGTATGCGCGCATCTTCGCCCGCTGCGGCGTGGAGGCCATCCCCGTGCAGGCGGCGACGGGGATGATGGGCGGCGCCGTGTCCCACGAGTGGATGGCCGAGAGTCCCCACGGCGAGGACACCCTGTTCCGGTGCGACGCCTGCGGGTACGCCGCCAACGCCGAGGTCGCCGAGTTCGCCGTGCCGCCCCTGCCCGCCGAGGAGCCGCTGCCGCTGGAGGAAGTGGCCACGCCAGGCTGCAAGACCATCCAGGCGGTGGCCGACTTTTTGGGTGTCCCCACCAGCAAAACGATGAAGGCCGTGTTCTACACCGCAGGCGAACGGCTCATCTTTGCGGTCATCCGCGGCGACCTGGAGGTGAACGAGGCCAAACTGTGCCGGGTGCTGGGCGTGGGCAGCGTCGCGCCCGCCGACGAGGCGGCGCTGGCCAGGGCGGGCGTCGCGGCGGGGTATGCGTCGCCCATCGGGGTGCGTGGCCTTACGGTGGTTGCCGACCCCAGCATCACCACGGGGGCCAACTTCGTCGCGGGGGCCAACCGCTCGGGCTACCACGTGCGCAACGCCAACTATCCGCGCGACTTCCAGGCGGACTTCTTCGCCGACATCGCCGCCGCATACGACGGCGCTCCCTGCGGACGGTGCGGATCGCCCCTTCGGGCCACCCGCGCCATTGAGGTGGGCCACCTGTTCAAACTGGGCACGCGCTACAGCGAGGCGCTGGGCGCGACGTACCTGGACGCCGACGGCGCCGAGCGGCCCATCGTCATGGGGTCCTACGGCATCGGCCTGGGGCGGCTCATGGCCGTTATCGTGGAGCAGCATCACGACGACTGGGGCATTCTGTGGCCGGCATCGGTCGCGCCGTATGATGTCCACCTGGTGGGGCTGAACCTGGAGGACGAAGAGGTGCGCCGCGCCGCCGAGGAGGTGTACGCCGAACTCCGGGGCGCGGGCCTGGAGACGCTGTACGACGACCGCGCCGAGAGTCCGGGCGTCAAGTTCGCCGACGCCGACCTCATCGGCGTGCCGGTGCGGATCACCGTTAGCCGTCGCGCCATGAAGCAGGGCGGCGCGGAGGTCAAGCGGCGGGGAGATAAGGATGTGGCGGTCATCCCTCGGAGCGAGTTGGTGGCAGCGGTGAGAAGGATGATGTCATGAGCAACAGACCGAATGGAGATTGCCCCGAGCGGTCTTGACTTGCCGAGGATTCGCGCTATACTCATGTCTAGACCAGCCGATGCAGGACGCCGCCAGGAATCGGCAAGTCCTGGGTAGGCGGAGGTAGCGAGCGATGAGTACAATCACAGTCGTTCTGCCCGATGATCGGCTCATCCAACTGAGAGAACTTGCAACCCGGCTAGGAATTGCTCCGGAGGACCTGGCGCGGGCAAGCATTGAAGACCTCCTGAGCCAACCTGACGAGGCATTCCAAAAGGCCGCGGAGAAGGTGCTGAGCAAGAACGCTGATCTGTACAAGCGACTGGCGGCGCAGTGATACGCTACATCACCCTTGGCGAAGCGCTTGGAGTGCATGCTCGGATCATGGCGCAGTCGGGCGGGATCGCCACCATTCTGAGCATAGGCGCGCTGGAATCCGCCCTCGCTCAACCGCGCATGACGTTTGGCGGCGAGGAACTGTACCACGCTGGTTGAGAAAGCGGCTGCTCTGGGCTTCGCGCTCATCTACTCACGCTCGCTCTTTCATTAGAACGCACGATGTGGTAACATAGCGCCAGGAGGCCCATCGGGAGGTCGCACATTCGGTTGGCGCTGCTCTCTCGGCGGCCATCGTAGGGCAAATTGCCAATTTGCCCTACGTCTAGCGGCCCCCTGTTCTGACGGGCCGAACTGAAGATGCGAGTGTTCTATTGGAGTAGCGAGATTCAATAGGTGCGACCGCTTCCGAAAGTGCGTCGTACCTTGGCCGCCAACATTGGTACTTCGTCCCCCGCAGGGATGGGCGCCACGCGATTGGGCCGAATCGCGGGATGCTTGCGGGCCGTGTGGACACGCAAGGCTATTTCGGCTACAATCTGCCAGGCAGCCGCCGTTCACTCGTTTCGGAGGAGGTCTCTGTCGCGATGGTGAAACGCTTTGTGATTGTGGCGGGCAACATCGGATCGGGCAAGACCAGCCTGACTACCCTGGTGGCGCAGCGGCTGGGGTGGAAGGCCTACTACGAGAGCGTGGAGGATAATCCCTACCTGGCCGACTTCTACGCCGATATGAGGCAGTGGAGTTTTCACCTGCAGATATTCTTCCTTGGGCATCGCGCCGAACTCCACCGCCGCATTGCCGCGCTGCCCGAATCCGTGATCCAGGATAGGAGCATCTACGAGGACCGCCACATCTTCGCCCAGGCTCTGTTTGACATGGGCATGATGCGCAAGCGGGATTTTGACGCCTACGTTCGCCTCTACGACATGATCGCGGCCCACCTGCCGATCCCGAGCCTGCTGATCTACCTGCAGGCTTCGGTGCCCACCCTCGCCCGCCGCATTCGCCTGCGCGGGCGCGATATTGAGTCGGGCATCACCGAGGATTACCTGGCGCGGCTGAACGAGTTGTACAGGGTGTGGATGGAAGGCTTCAACCTCTGCCCTGTGCTGACAGTCCCGGCAGATGACCTGGATTTTGTCAATTCTGCCGACCACCTGGACATCATCTGCACGCGAATTCTGGACCGACTTCAGGGGAAAGAGGAGGTCATCCTGAAGCCGTAGGATGCTCGCGTCCTGTTCCGTGAGCGTGTGGGTGTTGGCCCTGGGCACGCCCGGTTCTACACCTACGGGCGAAGCAGTTTTAGCCCGTCCGGGTACCGCCGCGCCAGGTCCACGTAGATTTTCTTGAAATGGGTCCACTGGGCGCGGTATTCGGCGGTTACATCTTTTTCCAGAAGGCGCGCGGGGACCCCGACGGCGATTTTGCCGCCGGGCACTTCCTGGCTCTGCCGAACGACGGCCCCTTCGGCAACGACGCTCCACACGCCGACGATGGCCCAGTCGCTCACGACGGCGCGCATGCCGATGACCGCGTAGTCGTGAATGGTGGCGTTGTGGATCACCGCGGCGTGGCCGATGGTAACCCAGTCGCCGATGACGGTCTGCTCGTCGGGCCTGGCGTGCACCACCACGTTCTCCTCTATGCTCGTGTAGTTGCCGATGGTGATTCGGCCATAGTCGCCCCTGATGGAGGCTCCTGGCCCGATCCAGCACCCTTCGCCGATGGAGACATCGCCGATGACGGAGGCCGAAGGATGGATGTAGGTGTTCTGGCCGATGGTGGGGATGCGATTTTCAAACTGGTAGATGGCCACGTTCATTTCTCCTGCAGGGGTGAGCGGACGAACCGATAGCCGACGCCGCGCTCGTTGACGATGTAGATGGGGTTCTCGGGGTCAGGCTCAATCTTGCGCCGCAGATAGAGGATATAGAGTTTCAGGTTGCTGACGGCCCCCTCGTAGCCGGGACCCCACACGTTGTCCAGCAGTTCGCCGTAGGAGAGCGGGCGGTCGGGGTGCGTTACGAAGTACAACAGCAAATTGTATTCCGTCGGAGTCAGGGAAATCTCATGTCCCGCGACTCGCACCCTCCTCGCGATGGGGTCTATGGTGAGATAGTCCCCGCCGATGGAGTAGAGGCACGCCGTTTGTTCTCCCACTGCAGCCCGCCGCAACAGGGCCTTGACCCGCGCCCGGACTTCCTCCAGGTCCACGGGTTTGGTGATGTAGTCGTCGGCGCCCATGTCCAGGCCGCGCACCTTGTCGGTCGTCTGGCCCATGGCGGTGAGCATGATGATGGGAACCGGCGAGAATTCGCGGATGCGCTGGCAGACCTCCCAGCCGCTCATGCCGGGCATCATGATGTCCAGCAGGATCACGTCGGGTCTGAAGTCGTAAGCCAAGCGCAGGCCTTCGCGGCCGTCGGGCGCGGCCAGGAACTCAAATTCGGGCGGGCGGAAGACCTCCGCCAGCATTCTTTTCATCATCGGCTCATCGTCTATGAGGAGGACTTTGATGCTCATACGCTCTCACCCGGCGCATAGAGCCAGTTTGTGGCCGCCTGGGCGCATTATACAGCAGTTTGCGCGCGGAGGCAATATGAGTGAAGGGAGGAGACCCCGCTCACCCCTGGCCGCTCGCCCCGCGCGGAGAAGGCCGGGGCGGGGCAGGGGCACCCTGTGGCGGCTAGGGATAGCCGCCCTACGTGCCGCTCCCCAACCCGTAGGTCGGGTTTCCACGCCTGACCAGCGGCTGTAAAAGGGGCCGTGGGGAAAAGGTTGACCCCGTTGGCGGCGCAACTTTTGGGCAGGAGCGTTGTTATTCGTTTGGGAAAGTTTGCGCGTGTTTACATAACGCGTATCAGAACCTATTGACAAATGCGAAAGTTGGTGGTAGAATAGAGTTGCCTAAGCGGGGTTGCCGACGTTGGTGGGTTTTCTGTGCTCGCGGAAGGGAGGTGATGCCGGGGCTGATCCGGTCGTTCGCTTCATTTGGCGGAGTCCGTTTCACCGATTGGTCGTCCGAATTCAGTCGCGAATGAAGTAAGGAGAGTAGGAGATGAACGCTCTGGTTGTCCTCGTCATCGCCGCTGTCGGGATCGCCGTGGGATATGGTCTCTATGCCAAGTCCATTGACCGCCGCGTCATCCAGCCCGATAACCAAAAGGCCACTCCCGCGAAGATGTACATGGATGGCGTGGATTTTATCCCCGCAAACCGCAACGTCCTCTTTGGCTACCAGTTCAAGTCCATTGCCGCCCTTGGCCCCATCCTCGGGCCGATTGTAGCCGTACAGTGGGGCTGGCTCCCCGCGCTGCTGTGGATTGTGCTCGGCACTTTCTTCATCGGCTGGGTGCAGGACTACAGCAGCATCATCATGGGCGTCCGTGAGGAAGGTCAGACCTTCGGTGCGTTGAGTTATCGCCTGATCTCGCCCCGCTCCCGGATGATCCTCCTCACGTTTATCTACTTCTACCTGTGGCTCATCATGGGCGCGTTCGGGGTCCAGGTTGGCTTCGTGCTGCTGACCAACCCGGCGGTGCCTCTGGGGGTGATCATCGTGATCCTGGTGGGCCTGCTGGCCGGCCAGATGACCTACAAGTGGAAGCAGGACATTCTTCTGACGACCGTGGTCACGGTGGTGCTTGCCCTTGTGGGCGTCTGGGTGGGCATGGCGCCGGCGGTGCGGGACTTCTTCTCGGCCCTCTACGGGACTACCGGCGGCGCGGCTAGCCCGAAACTGTTCCTGGACGTTACGCTGGCGAAGTTCATCGGAAGCCTGCTGGTCGTCGTGATCTGCTACTTCGGGTCTGTGCTGCCCATCTGGCGCTGGGCGCAGCCGATCAACTACGTGGCGTTCTGGATCGTGAGCCTGGGGGTCCTGGGCGGGCTGATCGGGTTGCTCATCTGGCGGCCTGGCATGGGCGACTTCCCGGCCTATCGGATGTTCAACGTGCCCGGGCTTGGCCCGTTGTGGCCCATCCTGTTTGTAACGATTGCGTGCGGCGCTATCTCGGGCTGGCATAGCCTGGTGTCGTCGTCGGGCACGGCACGGCAGTTGGAGCGCGAAGGCGATGCCATCTTCGTGGGCGGCGGCGCCATGTTCTTTGAGATGTTCTTTGCGACCATGGCGTTCCTGACCGCGACGGTGGCCTTCGGCAGTTACGATGGCTATGTCAAGGCGGGTGGCGCGGCGGCGGTCTTTGCCAAGGGCCTGTCGGTGTTCATGAACAAGTGGGGCGTGGACAAACTGCTTGGCGAAGGGTTCGGAACCGCCTACGGGATGGTGTTCCTGACCCTGATGGCCCTGACCATCATGTACCTGGTGGTGCGTTTCATGCGCGTCGCCAGCGCCGAGGCCCTGGGCGACAAGTTCCCCGCCATCCGCAACATGCACGTGGGTACCATCATCGCCCTGCTGCTGACGCTGGCCCTCATCTGGCTGGTGCCCTTCCTGCAGATTTGGGTGGTGTTCGGCGCGGCCAACCAACTGATGGCGTCCCTGGCCCTGCTGCTCATCACGCTGTGGCTGATGTCCAAGGGCAAGAGTTATCAGTGGACCTTCTGGCCGTTCGTGTTCATGTTCGTTACCACCATCGGCGCCCTGCTGTACAAGGCCTATGAGGCGTTCTTCATCAACCTGCCCAAGACGGCGGATCCGGTGGCGAACAAGATCGCCAACGTTGGGCAGTTCACCGCCGCGCAGGTCATCATTGGCCTTGTGGCGCTCATCCTGGTTGTTGCTGCCGGCGTCCTGGCGTGGGATGGAGTGAGCGCCATCCGGCGGTATCGCGCTGAATTGGCCAAGGCCAAGGCCTAGCGGCGCAAGGTGCGATCTCAGCGATGGGAGAGCAATGGGGCTCTCCCATCGCGCCTACCTGCCGTTCTTGACGGAATGGATTGGATGACGTACAATGTTTTTGTAAATTTCCGTCAGGATGTCGTGTGGGTAGAATCTACAAATGGGTGATGGTATGGTACGCAAACCAATCCTGCTAGAGGTGATCGCACCGATTCTAGAAAGGGTTGGTTTGTGCTTTACTTGCCAGGTTGTTCTGAGCGACGCCGGGCTTGACAGGGGACAGGATGCGTATCCTGAACAGTGGCGGGGCGACTTTGAGGCGACGCTAGGCCTGGTCCGGCGGCTGTCTCAGATTGCGGGCAACGGGTTGGTCATCCGCTGGTCGGATCCGCGATCCCTTCGTGGGTTGTTTCTCTCGCTGCGGTACCGCGTGCGGCGCTACCCTACTTTCATCCTGGGCGCCCGCGAGAAGTTTGTCGGTTTGGAGCAGGCCGAGGCGGGGTTGATACCCCGGTTGGAGGCCCTGATGGGGCCGAGGGGAAACCATGTATCGCAAGATTCTGTTGCCCATTGATTCCGCAGGTGTGCCGGACGACACGGCGCGGCACATCATTTCGCTGGCGCAGGTGCACAACGCGGCCATCCTCGGGCTGCGAGTGATCCCCATTGTATCCTCGGGCGAAGCGTTTTTTGACAAGGTACAGGTGGAACTTGGGTCTCGCGGGGCGCGATTGCGCGACGCCGCGGAGGCCGAGTTTGCACGGCTTGGGGCGATGAGCAAGGATGCCGGCGTCGCCTTCGCGGGCGAGGTGATTTTCACCGAACGCGGCGAGGCAGAGGCCATTGCGACGTATGCGGCCGAGAACGGCTGCGACCTGATCGCGATGCCCGTGCACCCGCGAACCGCCCTGTCGCGGTGGCTGATGGGGAACGTGGAAGACAAGGTGCGGCGGCGCGCAACCGTACCCGTCTTGTTCATTCCGGTAGCCGTCGGCTCCGGCGCGTAGAAAGCGAGGCACGGATGTCTAAGCAAAACATTATTGCAATTCTGCAGGACGCTCTGAAGGCGGAACTGGCCGCTGTAGAGATGTACGCGGCCCATGCGAAGGCGATCCCAGAGGCGGCTGTCGCGGAGGGTGTTCAGGCGATTCTGGAAGTGGAGCAGGAGCACGCGGCCAACCTGTCGCGCCGCATACGGGAAATCGGCGGGCGGCCGCTGGAGCCAGGGGGGGCAGCCACGGTCGCGGGCCGGGTCGCCGCCGTCGGCAGCCAGGCGCTCCCCACGGCCGAGATGCTGCGCCTGGAACTGGGCGAGGAGCAGACGGCCATCAAGCACTACGCGATGGCCATCGCCGAGATCATGGACGATGAGGATACGCTGTCCATGCTGACGGAGCACCTGCAAGATGAGATCGCCCATGCCACGTGGATGAAGCGCCAGATACGGGCGCTGGGAACGGCCTAACGATGGGCGAAGAGGTATGTGAGGAGAGCAGACTTCGGCGCGCTTGGCGCACGCTGGGGCAGATCATCTACGGGATGACCGTGTATGACTGGGTGCGCGAACTGCAAAAGCAGCGCGGCGAACTGGAGCGGTTTTTCGTCCTGGTCGTGTTCGGCGACATCATCGGCTTGCCGATCTTGCCACCGTACTACTCCTTGCGTTTGATTCCGTACACCGTACCCATGCTGGACCGCTGGAAGCGTTGCATCCTGAGGGAAAGAGACCTTACGGATCTGTTTGATTCCGAAATTGGATAGGGAGGAAGGTACGAACATGAGCGAGGAAGAGAAACCCAATGTGCTGAGACGGTTCCTTGACACCACCAAGAGCGTGCTGTATGGGATGGCGGGGCACGACATGGCGCGATTCGCGCTGAAGACGCGCGGGAGCATGGAGCACCTGTTCATCCTGATCACCATGGGCGACCTGCTGGGGATCCCGATTCTCCCGCCGTACTACTCGCTGCGGCTGCTCCCGTATGTGGTGCCGCAGATCGCCACGTGGAAGCGGCGCATGCTCCGCGAGCGCGACCTGACCGACGCACTCGCGTAGTGCGCTGCGGTCGTCCTGAAAGCGCACTCTACAAAACCTAGAAAGGGGTGATGGGCCTTGTCATTAGCAGAGGTTTTTGAAAAGAATCCCGACCGTCGCTACATTATGTTTGGGGGCAAGGGTGGTCTGGGGAAGACCACATTCTCCGCTGCCACGGCGTACTGGCTGGCCAAGAAGGGCTATCGCGTTCTGGTGTTCTCCGTGGATCCGCAGGCTTCGCTTTCGGATATTTTCCAACGAGACATCTTCGGCAAGGGCCCTGTAGAAATCATGCCGAATTTGTATGCTCAAGAGATTGATGCAGACAAACGCATCAAGGAGTACCAGGACGAGATTCGCCGCAAGATTCTGGACATGTACGGCCTGCCCGAGGTGCCCCAGGAGATTGAGAACTACATCCAGGCCGCAGCGGCAGAACCCGCCATGGAGGAAAGCGCCATCTTTGACGAGGTGGTGGACATCGTCGTGGGGGGACAGTACGACTACTACATCTACGACCTGGTGCCCCTGGGCCACGCGCTCTACTACCTCAGCATGGCATCCGTGTACGACCAGTGGATTGACAAGATCACGGCGCTGCGCGAGGAGATGGCCGAGTACGAGAAAGTGGCAGCCGTGATGAGGCGGGAGAAGGAGACCGAAGAGGACAAGATTCTGAAGGAGTTGCTCTACATTAAGAATCGCATCAATACCTCTTCGGGTATCCTGACCGACAAGCAGAAGACGGCCTTCTTCTTCGTGCTGGTTCCGGAAGAGATGATTATCCTGGACACGCAGAAGGCGGCGGGGCTGTTCGCCAAGTTCAACGTGCCCTTGTCTGGCTACATCGTCAACCGCGTGATCCCTGTGGAACTGGCGCAGCAGAACATCCCCGCGTATTTGCGCAACCGCATTGAGATGCAGCGGCAGTATCTGGACAAGATCAACCGCACTTTCGGCGGCGAAGTGCTGGCGTGGGTGCCCGAGTTTGAGCGGGACATCACCGGCTTGCCGATGATAGAGAAAGTCGCCAATGCGATGTTTGGAGGTAATGGCGCATGATCACCAAGACAACGCAGCAATTCCTCGCCGAACACCCGAAAATGAAGTACGTCTTCTTCGGGGGCAAGGGCGGCGTCGGTAAGACTGTCATGGCCGGCACAGCCGCCTTGTGGCTCGCGCAGCAGGGCAAGCGCACGCTCCTGGCCTCCACCAACCCCGTCCACAGCCTGAGCAGCCTTCTGGGGCAGGATGTTTTCGGCAAGCCCACGCCCGTAATGGGGGTGAACAACCTCTGGGCGCATGAGATTGATACGCGCGAGACGATAGAAAAGTCCAAGAAGGAAATCCGCGAGAAGATAGAGTGGTTCCTGAAGTTCGCGGATATCAAGACCAAGGCGGACGAGTTCGTGGAATCGGCGACGATGAACCCGGCCTTTGAAGAGTCGGCCATGTTTGAGAACATGATTGACATCATGTTTGAGGACAAGTACGAGGCCTACGTCTTTGACACCGCGCCGACGGCCAACGCGCGCCGCCTGCTGGGCATGTCCTCGGTCTACTCGCTGTGGGTCAACAAGATGGTGCAGAGCCGCGAGGAGGCCAGGAGCCTGCGGGAACTGCTGTCGTACAGCAAGAAGAAGCAGGAGAAGGACCCCCTCATGGAGTACCTGCTGCGCTTCAAGGACCGTATGGCGCACGCGAAGGAACTCCTCACCGATGCGGAAAAGACGGCGTTCTTCTTCGTAACGCTGCCCGAGGCGCTTCCTATCGCGGTCATCACGCGGTTCATCAATTGGTTCAACGAGTTCGGCATCCCGGTCGGTGGCGTTGTGGTGAACATGGTCATTGACAAGAGCACGGTGAACGCCACGACGCCTGACTTCGTCCGTAACCGTATTGCCATGCAGGACGAGTATATGGAGGTCATTCACCGAACCTTCGGGGACTCGGTGCGGGCCATCGTGCCGCTTTACGAGACAGAGGTCCGCGGCGTAACGATGTTGGAGCGCACCGCTCGCGACCTGTTCAAGTAGAGCATCGTGTCGTCCAGGCAAGGCCCTTGTCGTTCTGGACAAGGGCCTTGTTTTGCCAGGAGGTTATCGGTATGGGGCCGTGGATGGTCTTGCTCATGGGGTTGTTGTACATTCTGGCGTTCGGCGCCCTGGGGCTGGTGCGCCGCGAGCCGTTGAGCCTGCGGTTTGCCGTGGAGAGCCTCGCCTTCACCGCCCTCATCTATGCTATCTACGGCGTGAGCGGCTTCCTGATGAGTCCGATTTTGTTCCTCATCCTGCTCTACGTGCTGACGATGCGGGCGCAGATTCTGGTGGACCTGGGCAACCTGGCGGCCCGCAGGAGGCGATGGGACACGGCACGAGGGCTGTACCGACTGGGCGAGCGGCTTAGCGTGGCCGACCCCAGCCGCTGGGCGGCCCGCATCAATACGGGCGCGTGCTTTCTCAAGGAGGGGCGGCTTGAGGAGGCCATCCGTGCCCTTGCGGCTCTGGTGGAGAACGCGGAGAAGGGGCGGCTGGCTCCGAAGCACGAGGCGGCGTGCCGCTACAATCTGGGCCTGGCGCTGATGCGGAGCGGCAAATGCGCCGAGGCGGTGCATCAGTTGAATGAGGTCATTGAACTACTGCCCGGGTCGGTGTATGCGGTGGGGGCAAACGCCGAACTGAAGCGCTACCGCAAGACACTGGCCGGGCAGGAGAAGTCGCAAGAGTCGAGTTGCGAATCGTAGGATACACAGAAGGAGGCCAACGTACATGGACAGCATGGACATCGTAACTGCGTTGATGGAGGTGGCGGCGCGCACCGCGCCAAAGGCGGCGGGCAAGGATTACATCGTCGTCCGCACGCTGAAGGGCGATGTGCTGCGGGACCTGGCCGAGAAGATGGTGGAGTTCGGCATTCGGACCGGCAAGGTGAACTTTGACCGCGACGGCAAGAGCGTGGCCCACTCGGCGGCCGTGGTCCTCATCGGGATCAAGAACGCCGCGACGGTGGGCCTGAACTGCGGCGCTTGCGGCTTTGAGAAGTGCTTGAAGATCAACACGTTTGAGGGCGAGTTCAAGGGGCCTCAATGCGCCTACCGCCTGCTGGACATGGGCATCGCCCTGGGGTCGGCGGTGAAGACGGCGCAGATTCTGAACGTGGACAACCGCATCATGTACCGCATCGGCGTGGTGGCCCGCGAAATGGGCCTCATAGATGCCGACTTTGTCATGGGCATCCCGCTGTCGGCAACGGGCAAGAATATCTACTTTGACAGGTAGGGGTGCCGTGAACTGGGGCGACGTAAAGAAAACCGCGAAGGAGCGTTTTGCAGGCGCGTGTCGCGTCTGCCCGGTGTGCGACGGGAAGGCCTGCGGGGGGGAGATGCCGGGCATGGGCGGACTCGGGTCGGGCGCGTCGTTCATGAACAACGTGGCGGCCCTGGCGCGACTCCGCCTCAACCTGCGCACGCTGCACGACAAGGACACGCCGGACACGCGCCTGACGCTATTCGGCCACGCGCTGGAGATGCCCATCCTCGTCGCGCCTGTGGCGGGGACCGCGCTGAACATGAACGACGCGGTGCCGGAAGAGGACCTGGCCGACGCCATGATAGGGGGCGCGGTGGCCGCCGGCTCGCTGGGCATGGCGGGGGATGGGCCAAATCCAGCGCTGGCGGATATCGGCATCGCGACGATTGGGCGGTACGAGGGGCGTGGGTGCTTCATCTCCAAGCCGCGCCGCTCGGAGGACATCGTTCGCCTGCTCCGCCGCGCAGAAGAGGCTGGCGCGTGGGCTGTGGGCGTTGACATAGACGCGGCGGGGATTATCGGCATGGTGCGCGCGGGGCAGTACGTGGGGCCCAAGCCCGTCGCCGCCTGGAAGGCGATTGCATCGCGGCTTGCGCGGCCGTTTATCCTGAAGGGCATCATGACACCCGACGAGGCGGAGATGGCCCTGGACACAGGGGCGGCGGCCATTGTGGTGTCCAATCACGGCGGGCGAATCCTGGATCACACGCCGGGCACCGCCGACGTTCTGCCGTCCATCGCGGCGCGGGTCAAGGGTAAGATTCCGATTCTGGCCGACGGCGGGGTGCGGTCGGGGTACGATGTGCTCAAGATGCTGGCGTTGGGCGCCGACGCCGTGATGGTCGGGCGCCCGATGAGCATCGCGGCGGTCGGCGGCGGCAGAGAGGCGGTCGCGGCGCTGCTGGTCCAGTACGCCGACCAGTTGCGCTCGGCCATGATTCTCACGGGCTGCGCCAGCCTTGCCGAGGTGGACGCCCGAATCCTGTGGGGCCATGACGCCTAACTCAATGACGAGGTGAAGCATGTATCGGGTGCTGAGCATCAATCCAGGCTCCACGTCCACGAAAGTCGCCTTGTACGAGGACGAATCGCCGGTGTTCGTGGAGGTCATCCGCCACTCGGCGGAGGAGATCGCCCGCTTCCAGCGCATCGTGGATCAGTACGAGTTCCGCCGCGATGTCATCCTGCGCGTGCTGGAAGAGAAGGGCGTTGACCTGAAGTCGCTGCACGCGGTGGTGGGCCGGGGTGGCGCGCTCCCGCCCGTGGCCAGCGGCGTGTACCTCATCAACGACCGCATGTTGGAAGACCTGCGCCAGCCCAAGCGCGAGCACGTGAGCAACCTGGGCGCGTTCATCGCCCGCGAAATCGCCAGCCGCGCCGGAGTTCCCGCCTTTATCGTGGACCCGGTGTCGGTGGACGAGTTTGAGCCGATCGCCCGCATCAGCGGGCTGCCGGAGATTGAGCGCAAGAGCCTGTCCCACGCGCTGAATCTCAAGGCGGCGGCGCGCAAGGCGGCCAAGATGCTGGGCAAACCCTACGAGGAACTGAACCTGGTGGTGGTCCACATGGGCGGGGGGATTTCGGTCAGCCCCCACCGCAAGGGCCGCATGATTGACGTGAACCAGGCGCTGGATGGGACAGGCCCCTTCTCGCCCGAACGCGCCGGCGGCTTGCCCATCGGCGACCTGCTGCGGCTCGCGTATTCGGGCCAGTACACGTTTGACGAGTTGTGGCGGCGGTGCGTCGGCGGGGGCGGGCTGGTGGCGCACCTGGGCACCAACGACGCGCGCGAGGTGGAGCGGCGCATCGCCGAAGGGGACGAGCACGCGCGCCTGGTGTACGAGGCGATGGCGTATCAGATTGCGAAAGAGATCGGCGCCATGGCCACGGTCCTGAAGGGCGAGGTGGACGCCATTGTCCTGACCGGCGGGCTGGCGCACTCGGAGATGCTCACGGGCTGGATACGCGAGCGCGTGGAGTGGATCGCGCCGGTGCTCATCTTCCCGGGCGAGGATGAGATGGAAGCCATGACGATGGGCGCGCTCCGCGTGCTGCGCGGCGAGGAGCAGCCCAAGGAGTACGTGTGATTCGTCTGTACAGAACACCTCACCGCCGAGACCGCGGGGCATGCAGAGAAACCGAACATGCTCTCTGCGGTCTCGGTGCCCTCGGCGGTGAACCGATGCATATCAGGGGGCGTCTGTGAGTCTGGTTTTCTTTATCGCGGGGATCATCCAGGGGTCGCTCGCCGACGGGATGCACGAGCAGGACTACCGCGCCGAGATTGCGGCGGTGATTCGGCGGCGTTTTCCCGATGCGCGCATCGTTGACCCCATGGCGCTGCACCCCAACAGCCTGGGCTACTCGGACGAGGAGGCGCGCGCCACGTTTTTCGCCATGATTGAGGAGGCCAGGCGGGCCGATGTGGTGATTGCGTTCGTGCCGTCGTGCAGCATGGGCACGGCGGTGGAGATGTGGGAGGCCCGCCGCGCCGGAAAGCCGGTCATCGCCATCTCGCCGCTGGTCAACAACTGGGCGGTGCGGTTCCTGTCCACGCGCATTGTGGGCACGCTGGAGGACTTGGACGCGGCGCTGGCGGAGGTGGTGGGGTAAGTGCGCGGCCGCTGGAGTGCTGTGTCCAAACTCGTTGCCCCGTGCCGCGCGCCGGGCGCAGTCCCCGCCGTATGGGCGGAATTTCAGAATGCGCCCTGCCAGGACATTATTCTTGCGATTGGCCTTTCCAGCGATACGCGCGGCGGTATCCAAGTGCCTCCGCTTGTGCTACAGTCTCAACATAGCACTCAAGTCTCTCTTGCTCGATCACGGTCCTATCATACTGCTGATCAAATGGGAGGTGATAGATTTTCGTCCCATCTCTTCGTGAAACATTACACTTGATAGCTGGGTACCGCTGAAGAGGTAGGTTTTCGACAACTTTGATTGCTCTATCCGACAGTCTGGTAGATGTTACAAAGCAACCGGATACCTGGGTTCCAGGGTGGTCTATCCTGTATGCAATGACAGTCCCGTACAACTGAAAGATGTGTTTCTCATGGATCTGTTTTTCTTTGGACCAGTACTTGCATTGTATAATCTCAACCTGGTTGTCTTTGCGGGCAACCAAATCACGACCCAAATCGGCCAGCCCTTCTACGATTCCCTGGTAATAGACGTGATAGCCCTTTGATTCATAGAGGTAGCCTACGTACCGTTCATAATCCCTTCCAATTTCCCACCTCGTCTTTTTCTTTTGCCAGTAACGGTCCAGGGCTAACTGATATTTCTCGACCCTCGGGAGTGACTCATATTCGGCCGCCGTTAACCATTTCTTTGCTGGGTCATCAGGTTCCCCAGAATCGTCCAGGCTGTCCTCCCTTTTCTGCGAGATCTGTCTTATGAGATCATCAATCTCTTCGCCTTTGAAATCTATCAACCAAGGGAACAAACTCTCGTAGTACTCTAGCTGGTACTTCAGAATCCGATAGAGTTTTTCAGCGTCTCTACGTTTGGCAGCTATTTCTCTGACCTGTTCAGCTGCCTTCATTGCTGGATGGGACTTGTACTCAAGATAACGCGCCCGTTCCAGATCCTGGAGGTAGAAATAGTCGGCATACGCTTGTGCCAGCCAAGGGAACCCTTCGGATTTTTGCTTTGCAAGGGTATTGATAGCTTCCATATCACGCTGCACCTTTTTCTCCCACTCCGCCTGCCTGTTTCTTAGATCAGACTCTGCGGCGTCTAGCTTGTCTAGCCTTGGCTTAAGCTCGTCATACTGTTTTGCTTTGCGCGAGTTGCTGAAGGCCCAATTGAGGAACCAGAGGGTGAATATTATTCCGAATACAATCAAATAGGGTTTCATAGCTCTCTCACCTCATGACGGCTTTGGCCGTTTCACTCGCGGAAGGTCGCTCGCTTCGGATCCGAGAGAGAATCACGCGCTTCTCGGGCTTCGATTCACCGAGAATTGGGTGCTTCCAAAGCAGTCGCCGTAGGACGACCAGGAATACTCTGCTGCCAGACATGTAGGCCGGTCCACCGCGGCTGGTGTCACTCGGGACGAGAGATGTGGGCCCTCATGCCTTGGCACAAAGAATACAGGCAGCGTAAGGTGTTCTTCCGTGGTCACGCTCGCTACAGCGGTCTCCGTTCACTTGCTAAGATGTGTACGCCCTCTCCTGTGGTATCACCGGAAATCCCGATACACGCAAGGGAGAAACAGCGCCTGCGTGTCGGTCATTTTGATCACGTAGAAATCCGACGGGCCGGGAATCTTGTCCAGCGGCCAGGACACCGCATCAATGAAGCCGACCGCCACGATTCCGCCATCGGAGGTGCGAATCATGGACACAGGATCGTCATTGTCCGGGCCGCCCCAGATGCGAGACCAGAGGTTCTCTCCGGCGCTGTTCAGCCTTATTATCCAAAAGTTGTCAAAGTTCATCTCCGGCGTTTGGTAAACCTGGGAGTAAGCCGACACCACGTAGCCGCCGTCAGGCATCTGCACGATGTCATAGGCGCTGTCATAGCGTCTGCGACTGTTGAAGATTCTCATCCACGCCACGTCGGCGTTGGCATCCAGTTTGACGATCCAGACGTCTTCGCTGGGGAATGTCTCCTGCATGCTGGTCCCGCCCACGATGACTGCGCCACCGTCGCGGGTGGGTATGATGGAGCCGAACTTGTTCTTGGGGCCTTCGTTGAAGGTCTGCGTCTTGAGGATGTTCCCGTTCGCGTCAAGCACCAGGTAGGAAGCAAAGACATGCGGAGTAAGGATGCTGCGGCAGTCGGCTGTGCACGTATCGGCGGTGAGGATGTAGCGATTTGACCCCCAGGGGGTGAGCGCAGTGCCGCCATCTTCCGCGCCTAAATCGTACGTCTTGCTCCAGATGATCTCGCCGCTGGGATTCAACTTGACCAGCCAGACGTCCCCTTTGCCATCCTGAACGCCGAACGACTCGGTACGGCCGGTCATCAGGAAATTCCCATCGGGGGTAGGGATCGTTTCCATAACGAATTCGTCCTGATTGCCGCCGAAGGTCTTTTCCCACACCACGCTGCCGTCGGGGGCGATCTCCAACAGCCAGGCCTGGTAGGCGTAGGGAAACACATATCGGGTGCCGGTAATCCAATAGTGGTTGCCGTTGAGAGTAACGGAGTTGAACGAGTCGGCCTGACCGCTGCCCATCTGACGCGCCCAGAGCAGTTCGCCGCGCGCGTTGAGTTTGATGATCCAGCCGTCCACATTGCACCACAGCAGGCAGGAAGTCGGGCCGGTGACGCCGACGACGACCAGGTCGCCGTCGGACGTTTCTACGATGTCGGCTGCGAGATCGGCCTTCCCGTTGTTGTCAAATCGCTTTTCCCAGACAACCGATAGGGCCGTGGGACTCGTTGCCCGTGGCGGGGAGAGCGGGGTGTTGGATGAGGGGAGAGTCCACGGCGCGGGCACTGCGGGGGTCAGCGTGGCGGTGGGGGGCGGGCCAGGGCGTGCGCCTCCCGCCGCGGTGATGGTGGCGCAGGCGCTCGCCAGGAGGAGCAGGAGAACGATCGCGCGTCTCATGTGTTTCATGTCGGGCGCCCTCCGGAAATGACGACACGGACGGCTGCGAGTTGCGCGCCGAGCCGCACTGCCGAAGGCGGCGTTGGCTGCAGCAAGATTTTAGCCGCGTGAAGTTGTGCTAGAAGAGGAGCTCCTCAATGGTGATCTCTCTCTGAGGCTCATAGTGCTGTCCAAAGCGTTCGGCAAGTATTACCCCCATGTCATAGCCCAGCAATTCGCTGATCACCGACAGCCTTTGGCTTGCGTAGCGAAGCGCCGCTTTCGTGATCTCTGCCCGCATTGTTTCTTGGATGGCATCAAGCCCCTCTATGTAGACAGGGCCGCTCCGATCTGGTCGTTGACTCTCACGAGCAAGTTCTTCAAATACTCTTTTCGCGTCACCAGATACTCTTTCGGTCGTGACCACAATAGACTTGTCTGCCTTGTAGCGAACTTGCCTATAGTTCAAAGGATAAGCATCACCGGCACCAAACTCTCTATCTTTTAGCTCAAATATCCAGACCTCTCCCAAAACTTCCATAAGTAAGTCAACTTCTTCGCCGGCGTCAGAGACGTTCCACAGAATGGAGTCGATAGGCACTCCAAGATCCGATAGAAGATGCGTTACCCAAATGGTCATCCAGCGGCTGCGCCTGCACATTCTCCGACCGAGGTCAGAAAGGCTGTATCCTTCCGCTATTCTCTCTTGAGCAAATCTAGTTGAACAATATGGGCATAATAGTTCTTGCATTTCGGGACCCTGCAGTTGCTGTTCGTCCCTCAGTCGCGTCAGCGGTGTTCCTCTCTGCTTGCACTCCAGAAGATACTCAACGCTCAGGAGGCCTGAGCGGTGTAGCTCTG
>JACIWU010000030.1:0-10200 GCA_014360805.1 Chloroflexota bacterium | reverse complement strand
GAATCCGGCTTCGCTCAACTCAATAAGCAAATCTCTGGCTTGTCTTGAGGTTAGAACTCGGGCTGCTTCTATCTCCACTGGTTGCAGACTCGCCCGTTCAAAGGTCGGTGCTCCTCGCAGGTGGCTTGCTTCAATCAGCTTATCAAGACGTGGGGTACCCGGGTGTACTTCGTGCCAATCAAAGACCATGTGGCGGGTTTTGCGACCATCTAGCGATGACTTGACTGCATTCTCAAATGCCTGTGAGAACGCGCTCAGGCGTTCGGCTAGTCCACTGCTATCCGCTGACACAACACCGACTTCAAGGCTGGCTTCTGGTAACGATTGCCCAGAGAGTCCAGACAGGGTATACCTGATCCATGCGGGGCGACCAGTCGGGTTCGTCACAACATAGTACATATCCTGGTCTCGGAAGAACGCCTCCCCTCCCCATATGCCTCCCGAAAAGCGCCTTCCCAGCGCCGACTCGGACATTCCTAGCAGTATCGGTAACCCAACTTCCACCCCGGCGATCTGAAGCAATGCAGTTTGCGACCCCAGCAGGGCCGGTTTCCAGCCGTCCTCTGACATCTTGAACACCACTGCTACGAGATCGCTTGGGTCTAGCTTGGTCTGTGTGGTCAAGATTCGCGTTTCTATCATTGCATCCCCACCTAGCGCGCCTTACCATGTCCGCGCAAGCTGTGATACTCTCGCACGACTCGCCTCGAACGTTATAGTACTAGCCGGCAGGCCCGCTGCGTATGCGAACGAGCCGCTCGCGCAGTACTCGCTTCCGGCTCCTCCGCTCACATCATACCATAACTTGTGTTAGGCGTCAACGCTATTTCGCAGCCGTTCCAGCGTTTGGGCCACCAGCAGTGTGATGCGCGTCGTTTCACCGGACACGTCCATACACCTTCTCTGCCAGTTCTGCACCCAGCGCCATTTCTGCGAACATGCGGTGGACTTGTTCGGCGGTTGCCTGGGGGTAACGCTGCTTGATCCCACTGATAGCCAGCGTTCTGACGGTTTCATTCAGGCTTTCCACCACCGCCATCTTTCTCCACGGCGGCATACGCCGAATCAGGTCAATTTGCAGGGCTTCAATTCTGGGATGGGTGTCAGGAAACAAAGCGCCCATATCGGTTCTCCACAACCGCATGCTGTTCCCCATCTCAATTGTAGCCGCACTCTCACGGCGCGTCAATGGGTTTCAGCGGCCTCTCGCTCCGGCCTTTGCCGTGGGCGCGAGGGTGCGTTGTCCCCCTACACGCCCTTCTTGCGCGTGTAGTCGGGCAGCAGGATGGGGGCGCTGACCTTGGGGTCTAGCCCGGCGTCCTTCAATTCTTTCTCCCAGCGTTCCAGGTGGCTCAGCGTGAGTTTGCCCAGTTTGACGTCGCGGAAGTGCTGGCCTACGGTGATGCCCGCCCGCCGCCCGAATACGGTTACATCCAGCAGGGAGTTGCCCATGAGGCGGTTGCGGCCGTGGACGCCGCCCGACGCCTCGCCCGCCACGTACAGACCCGGGATGTCGGTGGTGCAGTCGGGCTTGATGGCGATGCCGCCGTTCTGGTAGTGCAGCGTGGGGTAGACCAGCATCGGCTCCTTGACGATGTCCACGCCGAAGCGTCCGAACTGGCGCACCATGGCGGGGAGTTCTCGCTGCACGGTGCCCGGGCCGTGGATGATCTCAATCATGGGCGAGTCCAGCCACACGCCCTGGATGCCCGAGGGGGTGCTAACGCCCTTGCCGCGCTCCACGCACTCGCGGATGATGGCGGCGGATTCGGCGTCGCGGGTCTCGCGGGGGAATACGAACTGCTCGCCGTCTATGTTCACGACTTGGGCGCCCAGGCCGCGCACCTTTTCGGTAACCAGGAGGCCGACGATCTGCTCGGGGAACGCGGCGCCGGTGGGGTGGTACTGCATGGTGTCAATGAACGCCAGGCGCGCCCCGACGCGGTAGGCCATGACGAGGCCGTCGCCCGTAGCGCCGTAATGGTTGGTGGTGGGGTAGTTCTGGTAGTGGAGCCGCCCGCTCCCGCCGGTGGCGATGATGGTGCACTTCGCCTTGACGACCAGGTACTCGTTAGTCTCCAGGTTCATCAGGACCGCGCCGGCCACGCGCCCATTTTCGTCCATGAGGAGTTCCACCGCCGGCGCGAATTCTATCACCTGGATGTCCTCGGGCCACGACCGCACCTCGTCGCGGAGGGTGCGCATGATCTCCGCGCCCGAGTAGTCGCGCGCCGAGTGCATGCGTTTGCGCGACGTGCCGCCGCCGTGGATGGTGATGAGGGTGCCGTCGGGGTGCTTGTCAAACATGCAGCCCAGGCTCTCCAGCCACTGGATGACCAAGGGCGCGTCCCTGACCAGCGCCTCCACCAGGTCGGGGTCGTTGGTGAACCCGCCGCCGCCCATCACGTCCAGGTAGTGGATGGCAGGCGAGTCGTTCTCCTTGTCGGCGGCTTGGATGCCACCCTGGGCCATCATGGTGTTGGCGTCGCCGTGGCGGAGTTTGGTGGCCATGATGACCTTGGCGCCGGCCTCGCGCGCCTTGATGGCCGCCGCCGACCCTGCGCCGCCCCCACCGATGATGAGCACGTCGGTCTCGTAGTCCACATTGTCCAGGTTGACGGCTGCGGGGTCCAGCAGGGGGCGCGCTTCCAGCAGGTCTGCCAGTTCGTGGGGCGTGCGCGTCCCTTTGTTCGGCCCGACGCGCAGTTCACGCATGGCCTCGCGGATGTAGTCGGGGTGGAACTTCTCCAGCAGGGCCTGTTTTTCCTGCGCGGTGAGCATCGGGAACGTTTCCTGAAGCCGCCGCGGGCGGGTTGCCTCTACCTTCGCAATGGAGTCTCGCATGTACTGCGGATAACCCATGATCTCCTCCGCTGTTCGTTATCTACGGAACGGGTGCGCGCATCGGCTATTCCGGCTCAATGTCGCGCTCGTAATATGCCTTCTTCAGTTCGTCCTTGGACATGGACTTCAGCCGGATCAGTTCCGCGTCGTGCTTGCCGTCCATGATTTCCTGCACGCGCTTGTGCAGGTGCTCGGCGCGCGGGGCCAGGTACTTGCCGTAGAGGCGCCTGCACAGGATGGCGATCTGGTACTGCTTCTCCTCGGCGGGGCAGCGTGCAGCGCACAATCCGCACATGATGCAGTCAAAGGACTTGTCGGCGACGGCTGCGATGTTGCCCTTCATCGCATCGGCCATGTAGTCGCGCACGTCTATGTCCTGGGGACAGACCTTGGTGCACGTGCCGCAGGACAGGCAGCGGAGCACCTCGGGGTACGTTTTGAGGAGCGCGCTCATGTCGGGTTTCAGTTCTTCCAGGTGGTACTGTGCGCGGGGCGCGGGGAAGAACGGGATTTGCGCCAGGTACATTTCCGGCTCCACCATGGTGGCGCATGCCAGGCCGATCTTCAGCCGGTAGTCGTCGGCCGTGCGATAGACCGTGGCGCACGCCCCGCAGAACCCCGCGCGGCAGCCGACGCCGCGGATGAGTTTGTAGCCGGCGTACTCAAGGGCCTTCATGATGGTGAGCGTCGGCGGAACCAGGTACTGCTTGTTCATGATATAGATGGGAATCAGTTCTTGTTCGGCCATCACTGAATACCCTCCAACTCGTCTTCGCGGAATGTGGCGACAGGTGGGGCTTCGTCCAGGCTTCGGCCGGGCACGTAGTCAAACAGGGCCTGGACTTCTTGCCCGACGGCGCGGAACATGGTGGCGATGGGCAACTGGCTTGGGCAGGCGCTGTCGCACATGCCGCACCCGACGCATGATGTTACCATGTGGTTGAGCCGCGTGATGTGGAAGAGGAGCGTATCGGTCGGGAGCCGCACCGCGCCCTTTCGGGCTGCCCACTGTTGGTATTTCTCGGATTCATGGTCAAAGATGGGCGTGCGGAAGATGCACTCCTTGCAGTAGCAGATGGGACAGTTCACCATGCAGTTGTGACAGCGGATGCACGTGGAGAGATAGGCTTGCAGCCCGCTCATGTCCCTGACGCGCTCGCGGAAGGCCGCGAACAAGCGGTCGCGGGTTTCCGTGCGCTGCCTTGTGATTTGGGCCACGACATTCTCGCGGGCCTCGGCGGGCTGGCCCGGCTCCAGGCGCAACTTTTCGGCCAGGGCGTCGGCGACTTCCAGGTGGATGCGCTCGCGGGGGTTGTCGCCGAAGATGTGGATTCGCAAGTCGCCGTGGCTAGGTGTGAACTTCTCGCACATCTGGCAGGCGGTGCGGAAGGTCTTGCCGGCGTGGGGCTGGATGTCGCCCGCCGCGACCTGCGACAGGAGTTCGCCTTTGGCGTCCACGCCGTCGCGGAGCATGTCCGCATAATCCCGCACCTCGTAGGTGCCCGGGCAGTCCACGCCGATGATGAGCAGGTTGTCGGCTTTGGCCTGCTGGAGTTTGACCAGTTCCACCACGGCCCGAATCTCGCAGTCGCGCATCACGACGCCTACCCGCTCCTTGATTCCGGTCATCGTGATGTTGGATACAAGTCGGGCCGTTGTTATGGGCATGACGGGCGCAAGCACATCCATGGCAGCCAGGTGTCGTGGGTCGCGCACCAGGGTCTGCACGGTGTTGTCGCCGGAAGCCACACGCAGCGGCACCAGCAGGGAATCTACAATGCCTTCGTCTAGCAATCGCCGCAGCAGAGCAAGGATCGCTTCTGAGGGATTGCCTTTCGTGTCCAGTACGCTGTGCACCATGAATCGCGAAATCCTCCCTTCGGCGATCAGATGTCCCACGCGCCCTTGAGTGGGTTGGGGCCTTTGGCCTTGAGGGTGGCGACCATCTCGGTTACGGTGTCCGCGAACAGGCGGCCTTCGCTGGCGCTGATCCAGCGCAGCCACACGCGGTCTTCGTCAAAGCCCAACTGCTTGAGGATGCTCTTTAGGATGGCGACCCTTCGGCGGGCCTTGTAGTTGCCGGTCTGGTAGTGGCAGTCGCCTGGGTGGCAGCCGCCGATGAGGACGCCATCCGCACCCTCCAGCAGGGCTTTGCTCACGTACACGGGATCCAGTGCCCCGCTGCACATCAGGCGAATGACGCGGATGTTGGGCGGGTACTGGATGCGCGACGTGCCCGCCAGGTCCGCGCCCGTGTACGTGCACCAGTTGCATAGAAACGCGATGATCCTGGGTTCAAATTCGGTTTCGGCCATTCGTTTCTCCGACGTTGAGAATACGGGCTTTGCAAGATTATCGTGCGCCGTTGCGGCGGCGTTAGGCCTGGGGCGCGGCGTGGACTTCGCGGATGTCTAGGATGGTCAGGCCGAGCGCCTCCATGGTCTGCTGTAACTTCTCCTTGGCGATCCCTGTAACCTTCAGCGTTACGGTGCGGTTGGATGCATCCTCGCCCAGGAAGGTGCCGAGGCTCACGATGTTGCCGCCCAGTTTGGCGATCTCGCCGGTGATGGACGCGAGCATCCCCGGCTCCTCGGGGACCAGAAGCGTGATTCGGATTCCCCCTTCTCGCGCGCCGAGCATCTCAATGAAGGTCTTGAAGATGTCGGTCTCGGTGATGATGCCGATGAGCCGGCCATCGCGCACCACAGGGAGGCCGCCGATCTTGTTGTCGGCCATGATACGAGCGGCTTCTTCCAGCGGCGTGAACTCCGTTACCGTGATCACGTCTTTTGTCATGACGTCGGCCACGGTGATGCGCGAGATGAGGTAGTTGAGTTCCCACACGCTCAACGTTGTGGCTGGCGACGGCGACGCATACAGCAAATCCTTCTCCGAGACGATGCCGATGAGATGTCCGCGCTTGTCCACGACCGGCAATCGGCGCACTTTCCGCTCCCTCATCAGTTTGAGGGCGTCATTGATGGGCATTTCGGGTCCGGTGGTAACCGGATGATGGCTCATGCGCTCTCCGACCAACATAATTCTACCTCCTCACCTTCGCTTTGAACGGCTCCGATACGACGAACATTCGCTCCAAGATTACAACCCAAGGGCGGCCGCGTCAACTTCGGCCAGCACAGCCTTGTGCTCAAAGGTGTACTGTTGGGTGGCCTTGTTCGGGCACGTTACGGCGCAGATGCCGCATCCCTGGCACAACTCGTCCAGCACGCGCGCCACGCGCTCCTCGTAGTCCATAACGCGCGCGCCATAGGGGCACGCCGAGACGCACAGCCCGCAGAAACTGCACAGGCGCTTGTTGACGCCGACGCGGGTCATCTTGCTGGCGCGCTGCTTCTCGGCCAGGTAGGCGGCGGCCCGCACCGCCGCGCCCTGCGCCTGCTCAATCGTCTCGGGGATGAAGTGCGGCCCGTGCGCCAGCCCGCACAGATACAGGCCTGGCTTCATGAAGTTCAGCGGGCGCATCTTCGGATGTTGCTCCTGGAAGAAGCCGTCGCTGTCCAGCGGCACGCCCAACAATTGCGCCAACTCCGCGTTGGCGTTTGGGGCGATGCCCGTGCTGAGCACCACGGCGTCGGCTTGCAGGAGCACCGTCTCGTTCAGAGTCGCGTCGGTTACCTGCACCCCAAGCCCGTCGGCGGCAGGTTCCACCTTCGGCTTGTCGGGCAGTTCGTAGCGGATGAACACCACGCCCTTGTCGCGCGCCTGGCGGTAGAGGAGTTCGTGCATGCCGAAGGTACGGATGTCGCGATACAGGATGAAGATGTTGGCTTCGGGCCTCAGTTCCTTGAATCGGATGGCGTTCTTGACCGCCTGGGTGCAGCAGATGCGCGAGCAGTAGGGGCGGTTCTCGTCGCGGGATCCGGCGCACTGGATCATGACCAGGCCGCGCGCCTTGGCGAACGGGGATTGCGCCAGGGTGTTTTCCCCGCCCGATAGCGCGCGGGACAGGTCGCCCTGGAGCAGGACGCGGGTGTCTTCCCCGTAGAGGTATTCGCGCACCTGCGCCTCGTGGCCGCCGGTGGCGACGATGACAGCGCCCGCCGAGACCGGCACGCGGTCGCCCGCGGCCGTCTGGATTTCCGCGCGGAAACGGCCGCCGACTCCGGAGAATGACGCCAGGGTCGCGCCGAGGTGCATGGTGATTCGGTCGTGGCGGCTGACCTGCGCGGCGAGTTGCTCGGCGTGGGTTTGGGGATCGGGCGTCTCCGCCGTGAACCCAATGTTGTGTAATTGGCCGCCGAGACGGGTCTCGCGCTCCACGAGGGTTACGGGGTGGCCGAGGTTCGCCAAGGTGAGGGCGGCGGTCATCCCTGCCAGGCCGCCCCCGATGACGAGCGCGCCATCGTCAACGTCCGTCGTCTGGATTTTGACCGGGTTGGCGTGAACCGCTCGCGCGGCTGCCATGGCGACCAGGTCTTTGGCCTTCTCCGTGGCCAGCGCCGGCGAATGCCGGTGAACCCAGGCGCATCCTTCGCGGAGATTCGCCCGTTGTAGGAAGGCGTCGTTCAGGCCGGTCTGGGCAAGCGCGCGAGCCAGTTCCGTCTGGCAGGTTCGCGGCGAGCATCCGGCGAAGACCAGGCGATTGCTGCCGGTGGTTCGGATCCACTCGGTCAGGTTCGCAATGCCCTGTTCCGAGCAGCAATCCTCGGCGTGGCCCACCGCAACGACGTGGGGCAGGGAGGCCGCATACTCCGCAAGCGCGGCGACGTCCATGGCTTGCCCGATCGTGCCGTTGCACGTGCAGATGAAGACGCCGATGGCAGGCTCGCTTTCGGCAACCTGGGCAACCGGCGCGGCTTGCCAGGTCCGGGCCGGCTGCGACGCCGTTTGCGCGGCGTGGGCAGCGGCTGCGGCGGCCTCGGCCACGGTGTCGGGGATGTCTTTGGGTTCCAGGTAGCAGCCGGCTACGAAGACGCCGGGGCGCGCACTCACAACGGGTGCGAATTCGCCGGCCTCGCCGAAGCCGTAGGCATTCACAGCAAGCCCGATGTGCTCGGCCAGTTTTCGGGCCGACTCCGACGGCTCAAGCCCAACGGCCAACACGACGAGGTCAAACTCCTCTTCTTGCGGCTGGCCGCGCTCATTGACATAATTCAACGCAATGTGGCCGGTCTTGGGATGCTGCTTGGCTTTGGACACCATGGCTCGGCGAAAACGGATTCCTTCTTGTGCCACGCTGTCCCAGTAGCGTTCGTATCCCTTGCCGAAGGTGCGGATGTCCATGGTGAACACGGCGATCTCGGCATCGGGCTGGGATTCCAGCGCAGCCCGCGCCTGCTTCGCCGTGTACATGCAGCATATTGAGGAGCAGTACTCGCGCCCCACCGTCTGGTCGCGGGACCCGACGCACTGGATGAAGGCGATTCGTTTCGGCGTCTTGCCATCCGAGGGCCGCACGAGTTTGCCTTTGGTGGAGCCAGGAGGGCTGACCAATCGCTCAAACTGGATGCTGGTAACCACGTTGCTGAGCACGCCGAATCCGAATTCGCCCTTGCGCCGCGCGTCAAAGGGCGAGAAGCCCGGGCTGAGGATGACGGCTCCCACGTCCAGCGTCTGCTCCGTCGCCTGCTCGTCCAGGTTGATCGCCTGGGTAGGGCAGGCGTCCACGCATTTGCCGCAGCGGATGCACGCGGTCATGTCAATCACATAGGCGTTGGGCACGGCACGCGGCGGGGGCGCGTAGATGGCCTTCTGGGGCGCGAGGTTCCCTTCGTGGGCGTGCGGTCGCGTAACCGGGCAGACCGCCGCGCAGTCGCCGCACAGGTTGCACCGCTCTATGTTGACATAACGCGGGTTGCGACGAATCCGAGCCTGGAAGTGGCCCGGCTCGCCGTCCAGGTGTAGTAACTCGCTCAGGGGCAGCGGCGTGATGTTGGGGTGCAGGCTACACTCTATGGATGGGCAGTAGGTGGCGTTGGTGGGCGAACTGATGCACAGCCCGCACGAATCCGTCGGGAAAGTGCGGTCCAGCAGGTGAAGCGAGCCTCCGATGCCCGGCGCCTCGTCCAGCAGGTGCACCGCGTGGCCTCGCTGGGCCAGCAGGAGAGCGGATTGCATCCCGCTCAGGCCGGCTCCTACCACAAGTATGGCGTTGGAACCTCTGTCAATCGTAGCATCAGCCATGGCTCAGTCCCAAACCTTTATTCCAGGCCTTTTGCTTTGAGGAGAGGCCTGGGGTCTACAAGGTGCTTTGCGAACCACTTGTTCCGTCCCGGAAGGTCCAGCGCAAGGCCCATGAGTTCGGTGATGTACATGACGGGGACCTTCGGCGAGATGCCCTTCTGTCGGCTGTCCAGGTTAGCCTGGCAGAGCGGGCACGCGCAGACGATGCAATCGGCCTCGGCGTCGTTCGCACCCTGGGCGATGCGCCCCGACAGAACCGCAACCACATCGGCGCGATCCAGCGCCAGCGAGGCCCCGCAGCATTCCACCGTGTGCGCCCACGGCACCGGCTCGGCCCCCAGCGTCCTCAAGATGCGGTCCATGATCGTGGGATGTTCAGGGTCATCCCAGCGGTTGGTGAGGTCGGGCGGGCGGATGAGCAGGCAGCCGTAGTAGGAGACGGTGCGCAGGCCGTTGAGCGGCCGCTTGACCTTGGCGGCCAGGGCTTCCGGCCCCAGGTCATTGCCCAGAACGTCCAGCAGCGTGCGTGGGCGGGCCGCGCCGATGTACTCGGTCTGGAATTCGGCTTCCATCTCCTTGCGCCAGTCGGGGTCTGTGCGCATCCTGTGGTCGGCGGCGGCCATGCGGCCGTAGCAGGCGGCGCAGGGCATGACGATGTCGGCCCGGAGCGCCTGCGCGCGCATGAGGTCGCGCGTCGGCAGCGCCAGCGCCAGGCGATGGTCCAGCGAGTGCGCCGAAGATGCCCCGCAGCAGTTCCAGTCTTCTATCTCCACCAACTCTATGCCCAGGGCCTCGCAGACGGCCTCGGTGGACCAGCCGTATTCAATTGCCGTGGAGTGCAGCGTGCAGCCGGGATAGTACGAGTATTTCACCCTTGCCCTCTCGCTTGCTTGCTGAACAATTGCTGGATTTTGGCCATGCCCTTGATGCGCTCGGGCAGGATCGGGATTTTCCCTCGGAGGAACATGCGGGCGCCCAGGTCCAAATCGGTGAACAGGTCGCCGCTCAGGAGTTTGTACAGCGCCAACATGCTCAACTCATGGACGCGCCCGAAAAGCCGAATGCTGTTGAGGAACTGGCGGTGCAACACCAGCACGCGGCGCTCGGCGGGCGCGTAGCCTTCGCGCGAGGCCATCTGCTTGAGCGCGTCCATGACGTGGCCGGCGGCAATCCCGTTGGGGCAGCGCGTCCAGCAGGTTTCGCATCCCACGC
>JACIWU010000029.1 GCA_014360805.1 Chloroflexota bacterium | reverse complement strand
TGCGGGAAGCCCTCGTACGCCGAGGCGCGCGGCGCGCTCGCCCCAGACAGCAAGTAGAACTCATCCGAGGGGTGGACGAAGCGCGCTCCAAACTCACGCGCGAAGCGCCCCCTCAACTCCCGCGCCTGCCGAAGAAGCGCCCTCGCCTCGCTCTTCCCGTACCGACGGATCGCGGCACGCTGGAATCGGGTCACGCCCACCGGCACCAGCGAGACCGACGCCACGGCGGGATACAACGCCGCCAGGTCGGCAATCGTCCGCTCCAGCACCGGCCCGTCGTTCACGCCGGGCACCAGCACCACCTGCGCGTGCACCTCCACGCCCAGATTAGCGAGGCGCTGCAACTGCTCGCGAATGTCCGGAATGTTGGTCCGGCCCAGCAGCCGCGAGCGGATCGCGGGATCGGTCGCATGAACCGAGACATACAGCGGGCTTAGCCCCTGCACCTCAATGCGTCGCCAGTCGGCCTGGGTCAGGTTGGTCAGTGTAACAAAACTGCCCGTCAGGAAGGATAGACGATAATCGTCATCCCGCACGTACAGGCTCGGCCGCAGCCCTTTGGGCATCTGGGCCACGAAGCAAAACTCGCAGCGGTTGTGGCACACCCGCAGGCCGTCAAAGAGCAGGGTCTCAAACTCCAGGCCCAATGCCTCGCTATAGGCCCGCACGCCCCTGACGGTTTGAACCCGCCCACCCCGCGCGAATGTCAGTTCCAGTTCTTCCTCGGACGCATAGAACTGCACGTCAAGGACATCGCGCACGGGCGCCCCGTTGATGGCGAGCAAACAATCGCCGGGCGCCAATCCAAGTCGCCCGGCAAAACTCGTCGGCTCAACGCCGATGATGCGGCCGCAAACCGTGCGTGCGCTCATGCTGCCGTATGCTGCCTCAATACGTCCGGTTCGGTATCATAGCGGATATAGCGCGAGGTGGCCTCGGCAAGGTTGCTGTAGAACCCGCGGTATCTCTCCGGCAGCATGGCCGCCAGAATGTACATGGCTTCGGCCGTCATCTGCCGAATCGCCTCGCGGTCAATCTTGCCCGTCGCCTCGTAGTCAAAACGGAACGGCCTGCCCACCATCATGTGGAGTTCTGCCCGCCGCAGGCGCAGCAGGCTGGGGATCACTTGCTCCTGTCCCCAGATCGCCACAGGCACGATGGGAGATTTCGTCCGAACTGCCAGCAGCGCCATGCCGTCCTTTGCCTTCCCCAACCCCCGCCCCCTGCTGCGGGTGCCCTCGGGTGAGATGAGCAACACGCGCTCGCTCTCCAGAACCCAGGTCGCCCGCGTCAACGCGCGGCGGTCCACCTCGCCGCGATTGACCGGAAACGCGCCATACAGGCGCATGAGTGGCCCCAGCAGCCACGAGCGCAGGTTCTCCACCTTCGTGAGAACCTCAACTTCGCGCGGCCAGAAGGCAGCCGCCAGCGGGGCGTCCAGAAAATTGACGTGGTTGAACATCAGAATCTGGCGGCCCTCCAGGGGGACATTTTCCAGCCCACGCACGTCCAGCCGCGTCAACAGGCGAAACGCAAGCCGAAGCAGCCAGTTCAACGCACGTCTAGTCCACATCTTGCCCCTTCTCCTCGCAATCCCAATTCTCCACCAGATCAAGAACCCGCTCCAGAACGCCTTCCACGGATAGTTCCGTCGTATCCAGGTACACGGCATCGTCCGCCTTGGTCAGCGGAGCCACGGCCCGCTCGCTGTCGTATCGGTCGCGGCGGCGGATGGCCGCGAGCACATCTTCAAACTTGGGATTTGCCCCGCGCGCGCGCATCTCAAGCATCCGACGGCGCGCCCGTTCCTCCGGCGTGGCATCCATGAATATCTTGAGATCCGCTTCAGGCAGGACCACCGTCCCGATATCCCTGCCCACCATGACGATTCTCCCCTGCTGACCGATCCGCCTCTGCTGCACAGTCAACGCCGCGCGAACCCCCGGATAGGCCGAAACCGGCGAAACTGCCGCATCCACTTCGGGGCTGCGAATCTCCCAGGTGATGTCCTCCCCGTCGGCACGAATCGTGTACGGCCGCCCATCGTCAACATGCGGCCGCTCAACTGTGATGACCACGTCTCGCGCCAGTTGCGTGATCGCCTCCTCGTCCGATATGGGAATCCCTCGCGACAGTGCAACCCAGGTAACAGCCCGGTACATCACCCCTGTATCAAAGAACACATAACCCAGATGGTTCGCCAGCAATCCTCCAATAGTGCTTTTGCCCGAAGCAGAGGTACCATCAATGGCGATGATAGACGGTAATGGCACTTTCACTCCCCATAACACAGATTTCGTTCAGGCGCTACGCTCCCCGCCGCCCCGCTTGCGTCTTGGACCGGCAGAAGCCTCGTCGCCTTCCTTGACTCGCTTGTCCGAGCGGACTGCCTCTCGCAGGGCTGCGACTTCCTTGGGCGTCAGCGCCCGCCATTCCCCCGGCGCAAGTCTGCCCAAGTGCACCGGCCCGATGCGCACCCGCACCAGCGCCCGTACCGGATGCCCCAGCGTCGCCGCGATGCGCCGTATCTGCCGCTTCTTGCCTTCCTGCATGACGACCCGGAGCCATGTGTCGCCGCCCTCGGCCCGCAGGATGCTAACCTGCGCCGGTCGCGTCTTCACGCCATCTAGCAGGATGCCTCGCGACCACGCCCTGAGGACTTCCTCCGACGGACGGCCTGCCACCCGCACCCGATACTCGCGCTCGTGCCCATAGCGAGGGTGCAACAGGCGATTGGCCAAGTCCCCGTCGTTGGTCAGAAGCACCAAGCCCTCGCTGGTGAGATCCAGCCTGCCAATGGCGAAAAGATGCCCCTGATGTGGCACCAGGTCTAGCACCGTCTTGCGGCCGCGCGCGTCCTCCGTGTCCGACAGAAAGCCTCGCGGCTTGTTCAGCGCCAGATAGACCAGCGTCTCGGGCATCTTCACGCGCTCGCCGTCCACGGTGATCACCTGCCGGTCCGGGTCCGCTTTCTGCCCGAGGACAGCCACGCTCCCGTCCACACGAACCCGACCCGCGGTAATCAGTTCTTCACAACTTCGGCGAGAGCCGTACCCAGCCCGCGCCAGTATCTTTTGGAGGCGCTCCTCTTTCATGCAAGTCAATTCCGGCAGAGGTGAACTTCGCGCCCATTGTAGCCCGACATCGCATTGCGGTCAATTCTGCACGGCAGAACGAGAGCACGGCGCGAATTAAGGTATCTTTGACGTGCCGGCCTCAAATCGCTACAATTCGCAAGAGATCCGACGGAGAGCAACACATGCGAGGGCGAACCCCCAACCGAGAGGCCATACGCTACATCACCGTTCGCCGCCGCGTGGAGCGCCTCTTGAGCCTCCTCCGCGGCCACAGCGACGTGGTGATCCTGACCCACAACGACCCAGACCCTGACAGCATCGCGTCGGCCTGGGGACTCGCATGGCTGTTGGAGTCCACCCTCCAATGTCAGGCCACCATTCTGTATGGCGGGATGATCGGCAGAGCCGAAAACCGCGCCATGGTGGAACTCCTCCGCATCCCGCTCAAACGCGCCACCGACGCCGATCTAGACGTGGAAAAACCCGCCCTTCTCGTGGACACACAGCCGGGAACCGGCAACAATATCCTACCGGCATCCCTTGCTCCCCTAGCCGTCATTGATCACCACCCCCTTTCCGCTGGTACTGTCGCCGTCCCGTTTCGCGACGTCCAAACGCGTTTCGGCGCGACGACAACGATCGTTACGCGATACCTGTGGGCAATGTCCGTGGAGCCGCATCCTCCCCTGGCCACCGCCATGTTCTATGGCATCAAAACCGACACCCTGGGGTTGAGCCGAGAGGCCAGCCGCGCCGACGCGCTGGCGTACCTGTACCTCCACGAACGCGCCGACTTGCAGACCCTCGGAGCCATAGAGCGCGCCCAGTTGTCCCGCGACTACTTCGCC
This sequence comes from Chloroflexota bacterium, assembly GCA_014360805.1. Classification (NCBI taxonomy): domain Bacteria; kingdom Bacillati; phylum Chloroflexota; species Chloroflexota bacterium. The sequence continues at coordinate 30,921 of JACIWU010000029.1, read as the reverse complement.
ATCATGGGGCGCGCCTTGCGCCGAGCGCGGCTCTACGGGAACGTCGTCGTTACCACTTTGGACACTATCGGTCATCCGGACATGGCGGCCGAAGTGGCAGACCTTCTGGCGCGTTTGCAGGGAGCCGTGTGGGTGCTCAGCATCGCGGTCTTCGGAGATGAGGTCGTGCTCTCCCTACGGACCACCAGTCCGGACCTAAACGCCGGAGAGGTTATCCAGCAACTGGTCGCCGGAAGCGGAAGTGCAGGAGGCCATGGCTTGGCCGCAGGCGGGCGCATCCGATTCAGCGGAAGCCCTGTCTCTGCCCAGAATCGCCTGGCGAAGCGATTCGCCGAGATCATGGGCTTTTCCCCATCGGACGGAAGGCCGCTCATCTGACGCCACTGCCATTGCGAGCGAGCCATCGCAGACCGGTTGACAACCCCGACGGGAGACGTATAATCAAATCCAGGAAGCCTTCATCAAAAGGCCAGGAGGATTACCATGAATATCTTCAACCGCGTGGTCGTCGTGTTGCTGCTGATCGCGATCATCCTCATCAGCGCCGCCGTGGTCGTGCTGCCCAAGCAGGCGCTTACCGTCGCCGGGGAGTTCGTGTTGGCACTGGAGACCTATGTCTCCAGTTTCCAGGGCTGGCTCCTCATGACCATCGCGCTCTTGGGCGTTGCGGCCCTGTGCGTCGTCCTGCTGTGGCTAGAACTGCGACGCCCTGCCCCCAAGCATGTCCGCGTGGAGAAGATCAGCGGCGGCGAAGCGCGCATTGCCGTGGAATCCGTCGCCCAGCGCCTCCAGTACAACCTGGACCAACTGCCCCAGATTGTCTCGGTGAAACCGCACGTATCCGCAAGGGGCAAGCGGGTGGACGTTACGCTGGACATTGAGACTACGCAGGACGTCAACATCCCCGCCAAGACCGAGGAGATGAGCCAGATCACCCGCTCGGTCATTGAGGAGCAGATGGGCCTGACACTGGGCAAGATGATTGTCTCGGTGCGCCACATGTCCGTGCCGCCCCTGGACAAGCGACAGCCCGCGCCGGTCGCGCCCACACCCAAGGCAGCACCCGCCGAGCCGCAGGCAGCACCGCAAGAGGCTCCCCCGCCAGCACCAGAGCCTCCGCAAACCTAGTAGCCAATCCGGCCGCTTGCCCGGAGGGAATGGTCGCCGACTTCCAGCGACTCCAACCGCACGTAGGGCCCCGTGTCCGCGATGGTATCGGTGATGATGCGACTCGCCAGGTTTCTAGCCCATCCGGGCAATGCAATCCCGGCCAGGCAGGCTTGCTCCACCGAAACCTGCAGCGCCTGGCCGCTCAGCGAGACGTGCGCATGGACCTGAACCCGAAACGAGAACACGAGCACGCGGGTGATCACGCCGCTAAAGTGTACGTGATCGGGCGAAAACCAGACCACCACATCTCGGGCCGGTATCCCAGACCACATGGCGGCCGTGTAGGTGATCCAGGACGTGAGTTCCTGCGAAGTCGTCTGCAAGGCGAATTCGCCCGTCCGACCCTGAAGGTAAGGCTGCAGCCGCGCGTCCAGCGACTGCGCCAGTTCCTCGGAGTAAGCAATCTGGGGCGGCGCGCCGCACGCGGGAGTCGCCTCTGCCCGGGGCTTGCAGGCAGCGATGGAAACGCAAAGCAACGCCAATGCCAGCAGTGAGAGTTTTCGCATCACGACTCGCTCCACAAGGACCGGCTTGACATCATACCACGGAGGCATGACACTGACAAACGAACACGTGCCTGCAACAGAAGATTCTGCCCGCAGTCTGCCCGCGCGGATTGAAAGCCTCTTGTTCGTGGCCGACCGTCCGACGCCAACCGATGTCATCGCCCAAATCCTGGAGACCAGCGTGGAGGCAGTGGAAGAAGCACTGCAAACACTTGACCGGCAACTGGCCACCCGAGGCATTCGCCTCCAGCGCAAGGGTAGCCTGGTGCAACTGGTCAGCATGCCCGAAGCCGCCCCCTATATCCAGCGATTCTTGGGACTGGAACTGAGTGGGAAACTGACGCAGCCTGCGCTGGAGACGCTGGCCATCATCGCCTATCGGCAGCCGATAACGCGCGCGGCCCTGGAAGCCATCCGAGGCGTCAATTGCGACGGAGTCCTGCGAACCCTGGTCTCCAGGGGGTTGGTGGAAGAAGTCGGCCGATTGGAGCAAGCGGGCAGGCCGATTCTATACGGGACAACCTTTGAGTTTCTCCAGTACTTTGGCTTGAAGTCCCTGGAGGACCTCCCGCCGCTAGACCTGCCCGAGGGGAACTCCAACCACAGACCGGGCACGGACACGCCGCCGGAGCCCCACTGACCTCGCCAGGCAAAGCAAAGAGGGACATGCCCGTGGGCGTGTCCCTCTTCTGTTCTTGCAAGGCACCGCTGTTTGGTCGCCTACCTCTTGGAAGGCCACCAGTTGCGCTCACGGAGCAGTCTGGCGATGCCCGGCACCAGGATTCCCCGTATCACGAACGTATCCAACAGCACGCCGAAGGCCACGCTGGCGCCCACCTGGAACAGCATCGTCATGGGCGAAAGCATCATCGTCGCGAACGTGCCCGCCAGCACAATGCCGCACGATGTGATAATCGCGCCCGTTCGGGACGTGGCGGCGATTAGCCCCTCCAAAAACTCGGCCGACTCAGTCTCCTCGCGCACGCGCGACATGAGGAAGATGTTGTAGTCCGCTCCCAGAGCCACCAACAGCACCAACACGATGGTGGGAATCAGCAGGTTCACCCCCTCCTGCCCCAGCAGCATCTGGAACACGAATACGGTTACGCCCAGCGTGGATCCGTAACTCAGGAGCACGGTCAGCACCAGGTACGCAGGCGCCACGATGGAGCGCAACAGGGCAATCATCACCGCGAACACACCGATGGCGATCAGCACTAGCACCTTCACGAAATCCTCATTGGAGACCTGGCGGATGTCGGCGAAGGCGACCGAACTTCCTGTTATGTAAACTTCGCTCCCCGTGCCTTCCACCGCCTGGCTTGCTACCTTGCGAACCTTCGCGCTGAGATCCAGCGCCGCATTGGAATACGGCTCAGGCTCAAGGATGACGTACAGCCGCGTCGCCGTGCCATCCTCCGACACGAACGCCTTCTCCAGAGCCTGCGCTGCCGGAGTCAGAGCAAACAGCGCCTTCGGGTACAGATAGGCCGACTTGCCCTCAAACCCGCGTTGCACCTCAGCCAGGCTCGTCGCCAGCGCCTTCACGGCCGCGGCCAACGTGCTCACATCTGGCCCCGCGCCGGCGGACAGCCCCGTCGCCATGTACCGCGCGTCGGGCGCTTTCACCTCAAAAGCCGCGCGAAGGTCCAGCAGCGACAACCCGAAGTCCTCCACCTTGCGTGCCAGTTCCCCTGGGGCCGTCATGCCCGCCAGCAGATTCTTCGGCACGAAACTCGCCTTCGGGTCGCGCGCTGCGAAAGCATCCGCCAGGCTGCGCATGGCCTGGGCCATGCCGGTAACCTCCGCCTTCAGTGCCGAGAGCACGGCCGGCAGATCGCTCATGGGCACTTGCCCGCCCTGCAGTTTGCTCGCCGCCTCGGCCATCTTGGCAAAATGCTCACCGGTCGCCACAAAGGCAGGATCGGCCACAACCCAGGTGTACCGCTCGGCCAACTCGGCCATGTAACCCTGGAGCGCCGCCATCTGTGCCGACGTGTCCATCTGCATCAGCGACGCGGGGTTATCCAATTTCTTGGCCAGCGCATCCAGGCTGTCGGCAATCATGCCAATCTGCCCGGACACGAACAGCCCCTTCTGCACCTGCTCCCAGGCAGCGGCGATTTCCCGCACGCCCGCCAGCGCCTTCGTGTAACTCTCCTCGGTCTTGACGAATGGGTAGGCCTCCCCCAGCCCTATCAGGTACTGCTGTAGCATCTCCAGAGTCCCCGCGTACTGGCCCAGTGTCTCCGGCGTAGCCGTCAGCAGTGGGCTCCGCAGACCAGTTGCGAGCATGCCAACCTTCTCGGCGATCGTTTCCAGTTGCGCCGTTACCAACACTTGCCGCTCCAGGCGTGCGACCTGGGCCTGCAGGTCTTGCGCAGCAGCAACCGCGCCGCTGTAGGCAGGCAGGCTCTTGACCTCCGGATACGCCTCCCCAAGTTGACCCAGATACGCATTTATCGCAGCGGCAAGCGCGATGGGATCTGAACCCGTCGCTGGGGCACCCTGGCCGCCGCCCAGGCCAACCGCAGCATCGCGCAGGCCGTCCGACAGCAGCGCCAGTTGCCCGGCCACCGTGAACAGCGCCGCGCCGTCAGAGTCGCCGGTCGGCGTGAGCAGGCTACGAACGCGCAGCACACCTGGAATTTGCCGAACCTCCTTCACCGCCGCGTCAAGCGTGCCCAACTCATCTGTGATGTCTCCATCCTTCGCCAACAGCATCACCTGCGTGGGGAAAATCTCGCCGGGGTCAAAATGTCCCTTCAGGGTCTCAAACCCCTTCGCCGAATCCAGGTCCCGCGGCACGTCGGCCAGGATGTCAAAACTCCGCACCATCCTGGGCAAAGCCGCATACGGGATGAGCAGGCAGATGATCACCACCGGCACAATCCATGCTGCATTTCGGCTCACATTGTGTGCCAGGTCGTGCCAGAACCCGCGTTCGGGATGTTCCGCCTCGTTCGTGAACGGCCAGAAAAGCCGCGTGCCCATCACCGAGAGCAGCGCCGGCGTCAAGGTCAGGCCCGCCAACAAAGTGATGAAGATGCACACCGCAAGCCCGGTGCCCAGCGTGCGGCTCATCCCGAAACTCGCCACGTTCAGGAACAGGAACGCCAGGATCACCACCGTCGCGCTGGCCGCGATGACCATGCCGATCTTCTCCATCGTCCGCACGCCCGCCTCAAAGCGCGTGGGCTGGCGATGGAGTTCCTCGCGGAACCGAGACACGATGAAGAGACAGTAGTCCGTCCCCACGCCAAAGATGACCACGACGGCGAATATGTCCATCTGTGTGCTCATCTTGACACCGGCCTGGGCCAGAAATCCCAGCACTCCAGTGGAGACAAGGTAGGCCACCCCAATTGTCGCCAATGGGACCAGCGCCGCCACGGGCGAACGATAGATCACCAGCAGAATCACCACCACGAGGGCGATCGTGGCCCACGTTGTCCGATCCAGACTGCGTTTTACCGTCTCCAGGGTGTCGCGGGCGACAGACGCGGAGCCGGCCGTATACACCTCAAGCCCGGCCGGACTGCCTTTCAGGTACTCGCGAATCCGATTCACCGCTTCGTGAGTGGGTGCCGAAGACACCGCCGTGGAGAACTCAACAGACATGAGCATCGCCGTACCGTCGGCGCTCCGCAACATCGGTTCCAGTTCAGGGTTGGTGAACACCGAGATGACTTTGGACACCTCGCTTGGAGCATCGGGGGAACGCAGCCAATCTTCCACGTTGCGCGCATACGTCAGGTCCGCATCTGTAAGGCCGGCAGCGCGGAAAAACACGATGGTGTCGCCAAGCGCAGAATCCTGGGGGAACTTCTCGGCGATCAAGCGCCCTGCCTGCACCGACGGCGCACCCGACGGCAGAAAGGCCTCCTGATCCGTGATTCCCACCTTCGCGAGCGGCGGCGCGAACGCAACCATGAGCGCAGCCAACACCGCCCATACGACGACAACAATCCAGCGCTTCTGGAAGGCGAACTGAGCCAACTTCCGGAACATCTTCGCACCTCCTCAGTCTCTTATCGCGGAATCAGTCCGTTCAGAGCCAGATCCACCGTGTGCAGGACGTCCTCTTCACCAATGATTAGGTCAGGCCGCAATAGTGTGCGCGTTACGAAGATATTCATCATGCCGACCAGCGACAAAGCCGTCCGCGTCGCATCTACAGGCCGGAATTCTCCCCTTGCGATACCCTCCTGAATCAGGGCGACGAAGGGTCGTAGCACCCCTTCGCCACGTTTGTTCGCCAAGTCCGGTATCTCGCCTTCAAGGTCGCCGATGTCGCGAAAAAGCAACTGGAGGAGCGACAGGCGGCGGTGCAAGGCCTCCAGGTAGCACCGCACCAGCCGAGATAGCCGCTCAATCGCCGTGCCGGGGATGGCGCCGGCTTCATCCAACGCGACTACCAGGCGCTCCAATTCGCGGTCCAGCACCTCCAGATAAAGGTGCTTCTTATCCTGAAAATGATGGTAGATGGCGGGCTTGCTGATGCCACACTCGGCAGCGATCTCCCGCATGGAGATCGCGCGGTAGCCCCGCGTGGCGAACAGTTCCCCCGCCTTCTGCAGGATGCGCGCCCTGGTGGATTCCATCATGCCCATCCTCATAGACTTGTGCTGACCGACCGGTAAGTCAATCTGGACAGACATATTCTAGCCGTGTGCAGGCCCGACGTCAAATTGCACGTGCGCGCATCTTCCGCTCACTCCCCACCTGTGGCACCGGAAGCGACAGGGGTTGAAAAGGCTCAACGCAGTTGGCAACACGCCCAACTGCGTGTATAATCCTCCCGTGATCACCTCAGGAGGCAAGCGTATGGAACCCGTACTCGTTGGCGTCATCGGCGGAAGCGGTGTCTACGAAATGGAGAACCTGACCCAGATTGAGGAGATTCGCCTCAAAACCCCCTTTGGCGATCCCAGCGACGCGATCATCGTCGGCACCCTGGAGGGCGTGAGGGTCGCATTCCTGCCCCGTCATGGGCGAGGGCACTACATCTCCCCATCGGAGTTGCCCGCCCGCGCAAACATCTACGCCCTGAAGAGCCTGGGAGTGCAGCGCATCATCGCCATCAGCGCCTGCGGTAGCATGAAGCAGGAGATCGCCCCGCTTCACATCGTCATCCCCGACCAGATCTTTGACCGCACCAAGGCACGCCCGAGCACGTTCTTCGGCGACGGGGTCGTGGTCCACATCAGTTTCGCCGAGCCGTTCTGCCCCGACATGCGCGAGAAACTCTACGTCGCCGCGCAGAAAGCAGGGGCCACCGTCCACAAGGACGGGACGATGGTCGTCATGGAGGGGCCGCAATTCTCCACGAAGGCAGAATCGCGCATCTACCGGTCGTGGGGCGTGGATGTCATCGGCATGACGGCGCTTCCCGAAGCCAAACTCGCGCGCGAGGCGGAAATCTGCTACGCCACCCTGGCCCTCGTTACCGACTACGACGTCTGGCACGAATCCGAAGAGGCCGTTACCGTAGAGATGATCGTGCAGAACCTCCAGAAGAACGTGGAAATGGCCAAGAGAATCATCCGCTTGGCCGTCCCTACGTTGGGCAGCCCGACCACCTGCCCGTGTCCCCACGCCCTGGAGAATGCCATCATCACCAACCCGGCCAAAATCCCGCCGGCCACCCGCCAGAAACTCAGCCTTCTGCTGGACAAGTACCTGAAGTAGCCTGACCCACCCGCGCATAGAAAAGGCCCTTCCGACTGGGAAGGGCCTTTGTGCGTCCCACCGCGACGCCGCCGCTAGAAGTCCACATATTCCTTTCGCACAATCTGCTCCGGCGAAACGCTCATGATCTCCAACATCTCGCCGATGAGTTGTGCCTTTGCCAGAGCGTCCTTCGCCGACCAGGTGCGGCTCTTCACCTCAAGAAACAGGTCTTCATACGCGGGCTTGAAGAGCCGGTCGGCGTTGACTTCAAAATCCACGCCCTTGTACTGAATACGCCAGCGGCGCCGCTCCTTGTTCACCTCCTTAATGCGGTCAGGCTGGAAGTACTCCCTGTAGAAACGTAGCGAGCGGTCGGCAACGGCGCTGAATCGCGAGCGCGACAGAATGACGGAATTCTCATACACCCGCTCCAGAGTTGGCCCCCGCAGCGTCAGGCCGTAGCGGGGCGCCAGCGAACCATCGGGCTGGATGACGTTGTCCTCGCGATACCGAACGTGGCCCTTGTCCGCATCTTCAAACAGGAAGTAGGTATCGTACTGGCGGCGCACGCTTTCGCGAATCACGCTGACATCCCTGTGCCCTAGCAAGTGCCGCAGGGCGCTCTCATCGGGCAGCCGCACCTTCACCTGCACCTCAAAAGTCTCCTGCTGCTCCACGCCACCGATGCCCACGATCTTGTCCACCAAATCCTCCTCGCGGGCTGCCAGAAAACGGTCAATTCGGGCCGCCATGGCCTCGGCGTCCGAGCGGACAGCGGCCACGTCTATCGTGAGCAGTTCTCGGTCTCGCATCAGGAAGCGCCCAGCGACAGCCACATCGCGCACGTCCGCGCTCTTCGCCGCGTACACCAACTGCGAGTACACGTTGTTGTCCGAAATTGCGAACTTCGGGGTTTCATGCACCGTGTCCAGGTTCACCACGACGATGTCGGCCCACTTGCCTGGCTCCAGCGAGCCGATTTCCGCATCCAGATAGAGAGTGCGTGCGCCCTCCAGCGTCGCCATCTCCACGGCAACCCGCGCGGGCAACGCCGTAGGGTCGCCCGACACGCCCTTGGGCAGCAGCGCCGCAAGCCGCATCTCCTCAAACATGTCCAGGTCGTTGTTGCTAGCGCACCCGTCGGTGCCAAGCCCCACGCTGACCCCGCTCTGACGCATGGCCATCACGCGGGCGATGCCGCTGGCCAACTTCAGATTGCTCGTCGGATTGTGTGCCACGCCGATACGCCGCTCGGCCAGAAGCCGCATCTCGCCGTCGGTTAGATGGACGCCATGCGCCACCAACATCTTGCCGACGAGCAGTCCCTGCTTCTGCATCCAGATGACCGGCGACTCGCCCAATTTCTCAACGAGTTCGCGCACCTCCAGGTCAGTCTCCGCGATGTGAATCAACTGCGGGACATCGTACTTCAAGCCCAGCATGGACGTAGCATGCAGAATCTCTGGCGTGCACAGATAGATGGAATGAGGCCCAAACGCGGGAGTGATAAGCGGGTGGCCATGCCACTTTTCCACAAAGCGCCGAGCATAGTCCAGGCTTTCGTCGTAACTCTCGGCATCCGGCGTGGGAATCTTCATGATGGTCTCAGCGCAGACTCCCCGCAACCCCGCCTCGGCCACCGTCTCCGCGACGGTGTCCTCGTAGTAGTACATGTCGGCCAGGCACGTAACGCCCGAACGGATCAGTTCCGCGCACGACAGCAACGTGCCCACGCGGCAGAAACGCTCGTCCGTGAACTCGCGCTCCACGGGCAGCATGTAGCCGTAGAGCCACACGTCCAGGCGCAGGTCATCCACTAGGCCGCGCAACAGGCTCATGGGCAGGTGCGTATGGGTATTCACCAGCCCAGGCATGACGACGCAACCGCCGCAGTCTCGGGTCTCCCTTGCAGCCCAGTGGGTGCGGACATCCTCCAACTTCCCCACGGCGACAATCCGACCATCGCGCACCGCCACAGCCCCATCCCGTATGACTCGGCGCCCGGCGTCCATTGTAACGACAACGCCGCCGGCAAACAGGATATCCGCATCCATTAGGTCGTCTCCTTCGGCAGAATGCACGCCGTCAAAACCAGGGCGGCATGCTAGAACGGCTCATCGTCCCAGTCTTCTTCGTCCTCTTCTTCCTCTTCGTCCCAGTCGTCCAGGTCCTCCTCATCCAGGGGAGAGACCAAATCCTCTTCGTCCTCTGGAATCTCTTCGGCGGTCTCGCACTGCCCGTCGTGGTCCAAATCAATCTCCGACGCGCTACAAGTGCCCCGTTCGTTGAGCGTGCACCGCCTGTTCAAGCAACGCACTCGTGTCATCTTCCACCTCCCCCAGCAGTCTGCCTCTTATCTTGGAGGTAAAGCCGCTCAAGAAGGTCCACAAGGCCCGTCGCATCATCCAAGTCAAACTGTGGCACACGTATATCGTGTTTCTGATCCGTCGCCAAGGCGATCAGTTCCCCCTCCGTGCAGAGCAGGTTCGTCCCTCTTGCTGCGCGCGAGACTTCTATCTTCGGCTTGTTGCCCCGCTTGTAGCCCTCGGTCAACACAATGTCCACATCCGGCAATGTTTCCACAATCTCATCCAGAGACAACTCGTGCTCCAGGCGGCGGATCATGGCCAGCCCCTTCGGCGACGCCACTACGACACAATCGCTGCCGGCCTCCGCGTGCTTCCACGAGTCTTTGCCCGGCGTGTCCATCTGGAACCCATGCACGTCGTGCTTGATCGTCGCCACGCGGTAGCCCCGCCGCTTCAGTTCGCGGATCAGTTTCACCATCAGGGTTGTCTTCCCCACGTTGGAAATGCCCACAATGGAGACCACTGGCGGCTTGCCCACGGCTATTCCTCCTCGGGCCAATCCAGCATTTCCACGGTGACTTCCTCGCCCGCGCGGACCACCTTCGTACCCTCGGGAATGATCGCCAAGCCGTTGGCCTTTACCATGGACGTAAGGATTCCAGAACCTTGATCACCCGTCAAGCGCGCGTAGTAGGCATCGCCAACCCTTTCCACAATGGCCCGCTTGAACTCGCGGCGGTCGCCCCCTTTCACGTCCTCGCGCAGGATTGCGCGGATGACCGGCTTGCGCAGTTTGCGCTTCCCCTGCATCTTGAGGATGGCTGGCCGGGCAAATCGCTCAAACGAGACCATGGACGAAACCGGATTCCCCGGAAAGCCGATGAGCGGGATGCCCTGGATATAGCCGAAAGCCAGCGGCTTGCCGGGCTTCATGCGCACCTGCCAGAAGTCAATCTGCCCCAGCGAGTTCAGCACGTCCTTCACCACATCGTACTCCCCCACGGACACCCCGGCCGACGTCAGAATGAGGTCAACCTTCAGGTCTATCGCCCGCCGGAGTTTCGCCGTCAGATCTTCCACCGTATCGCGGGCGATGCCCAGGGGTATTGGGATTCCGCCATACTTCTGCACCAGCGCCGCGTTCGTGTACAGGTTGGAGTTGCGAATCTTGCCAGGCGTCAGCGGCTCGTTTGGCTCCACTAACTCATCGCCGGTCGCCAGCACCGCCACCCGCGGCCGACGGTAGGCCAGAAACTCCACCCGTCCCACCGAGGCCAGCACCCCCAACTCGGCAGGGCGCAACTCGGTGCCACTGGCCAGCACCCTCTCGCCGGCGCGGATGTCTTCGCCCGCGGGGCGCACGTTCTCATTCACGGCGACCGGCTCGTAAATCGCTACCTCGTCCTCATGCACTGTTCCGGTCATCCGCGCGTTCCCCTTGCCCTCCGACGTGTTCTCAAACCGTACGACGGCATCGGCCCCCGGCGGCATCGGCGCGCCCGTCATGATTCGGATCGCAGTCCCCGGCTCCACCGCCTGATCCGGAGACTGTCCTGCGGCCAGGGTGCCCTTCACCTTGAGGCACACGGGGCTCTCTCGCGTTGCGCCCGCCGTATCCGCGGCACGCACGGCGTAACCATCCATGGCCGAGTTCGCGAACGGCGGGATGTTGACATCCGCATACACATCCTCGGCAAGCACCCGGCCCAGCCCATCCCACAGCGACACTTTTTCCGCTTCCAAAGGATGGAAGGCCTGCATAATCCTTTCGTAGGCTTCTTCAACTGCAATCATGCACTGTACCCCCAAGAACATTATATTATCCGAGACTCGCCACCCAACTTCGCACGAATCGCCTCGCGCAGGTGCTCCTTGCGAATCGGGACGCGGGTGAGTCGCACGCCGGTCGCATCGTAGATGGCATTCGCAATGGCCGGCACGGTGGCGATGGAAGGAATCTCGCCCACGCCTTTGGCACCGAACGGGCCTTCTGTCGCAGGCGCCTCCACCAGAATCGGGATGATCTCGGGCACATCGTCAACCGTGGGAATCTTGTATTTCGCCAGCGTGTCCGACACAATCCTGCCCTCGTTGAGGACCAATTCCTCTTTCAGCGCCAGGCCAATGCCCATCACCACGCCGCCCTCTATTTGCCCCCGCACCGCCTTGGGGTTGATGGCCTTGCCCACATCATGAGCCGCGGCCACGCGAAGCACGCGGACATCCCCCGTGTCCAAATCCACCTCCACCTCGGCCACCTGCGTCGCATACCCGTAGGCGAAATGCACATCGCCTTCCTGCCCCAAGGGCACAGTGCGTGGCGGCGTATAGACGCGGCGCACCACAGGGCGGCGGCCTTCCTTGCGCGCCGCTTCCGCAAGGGCACGCAGGCTCACGCGAACCCCGCCGCTCACGACCTGGCCATCCACGAACTCCACCGCATCTGGCGACGAGTCCAGCATCTCGGCTGCCGTTTGCGCAAGGAGCGCTTTCAAGTCCAGAGCCGCAAGCCGCACGGCATTGCCAGTGATGAACGTCTGTCGCGAAGCAGTCGTGGCCCCTCCGTCCGGCGTCAAAGCCGTATCACCAACGACCAACCGGATATCCTCGGGCTTCACTCCCATGACCTCGCCCACGATTTGGCTGGCCACGCTCACCAGCCCCTGGCCCACTTCCGCCGCGCCGATGCGCACCTCCAAAGCGCCGTCTTCGCACAACTCCACCTCGGCCCCGGCTGAATCCGCCACGCCGCCGCCCAACCCAACGTTCTTGAAGGCGCACGCCATGCCCCAACCGCGCACCTTGCGCCCATGCTGGCCGCCTCGCTGCCACGTCCGCCGCGAATCGCCCAGGACGCGCGCTTCGGGAATGGCGGCCACCGCGCGCTCTATCGTATCGGGCAGGCCAACGCTGTCGCGCAGAACCTGGCCGGCAGCCGTTGTCGCGCCCACGTGAAGCGCGTTCCGCCTGCGCAGTTCCAGCGGCGAAATCCCAAGTCGTTCTGCCAGAGTATCCATCTGGCACTCTGCGGCGAAATGGGCCTGTGTCGCGCCGAACCCTCGGAACGCGCCCGCGGGTGGGTTGTTCGTGTACACGGTGTAGGAGATGATGTCCACATTGGGGATTTCGTAGGGGCCAGACGCATGGGTAGCGGCCCGCTTTATGACGTGCGGGCCCAAGGACGCATAGGCCCCCGTGTCGCCCCAGATGCGCGCCTTCATCGCCAGCAGCCGACCATCCGCCGCCGCAGCCGTCTTCATCCAGATGCGCGTCGCGTGGCGCTTCGGATGTACCCGAATGGATTCGCGCCGCGACAGGGTCAACTTGACCGGCCGCCCGGTTGCCTGGGCCAGCAACGCGGCGTGAATCTGCGTGCTGATGTCCTCCTTGCCGCCAAACGCCCCGCCGACCGCCGTCTGGACGATGCGAACCTTCTCCTGCGGAAGCGCCAGCGACGCGGCCACCTGCGCCCGATCCGAGAACGGAATCTGTGAGCCTACGTACACGGTGATCCCGCCATCCTCCTGCAGAACTGCCACCGAGGTCTCTGGCTCCAGAAAAGCGTGCTCATTGAACGGTGTCTCATACACCTGCTCCACCACCACGGCGGCGTTACGGAAGGCCTCTTCCGCGTCTCCCCGCAGCACCTTCGCCTCCGAGACCAAATTGCCCTTCTCGTGCACGCGCGGCGCGCCTTCCTCCAGGGCGGCCACCGGATCGGTAACGACAGGCAGCGGCTCGTAGTCAACGCGGATCCGCTCCAGCGCCGCTCGGGCAATCTCGGGCGTCTCGGCGGCCACAGCGGCAATCGCATCGCCCACGTAGCGCACCTTGTCCCAGGCGAACACCGGCCAATCGTCCACCACAAGGCCGTGCGTCTTGCGCCCGGGAACGTCGGCCGCCGTCAACACCGCATGGACGCCCGGCAGAGTGCGCGCCTGGCTCACGTCAATGCCGAGAATGCGCGCATGAGGGTATTCGCTCCGCAGGACTGCCCCGTACAGCATCCCGTCAAAGAACAGGTCGGCGGCGTATTGCGCCGTGCCGGTGGCCTTCGCCACGGCGTCGGGCCGCGCCACCGATTTGCCCACGCCCGCGCCGCTGACCGACTCCACAGCAGCGCGCCCTGCCAGCAGATCCGCCGCCAGTTCCACGGCCTCAATGATTTTCACGTATCCCGTGCAGCGACACAGGTTCCCCTTCAGGACCTCCTTGATCTCTGCGCGCGTCGGGCGGGGGTTCTCATCCAACAAAGCCTTAACAGCCATGATCATCCCGGGCGTGCAGAACCCGCACTGAATGGCGCCCGTCGCCACGAACGCCTGCTGAACCGGATGCAGGTGTCCCTCTTGCGCGAGCGCCTCAACCGTCCACACGGTGCTCCCGTCCAGCCGCGCGGCGCGCGTGATGCAGGCTCGCCGCGCCTTGCCGTCCACGATCACCGTACAGGCCCCGCAGTGGCCTTCGCCGCACCCATTCTTCGTGCCGGTCAAATGCAGGCGCTCGCGGAGCACGTCCAGCAGCGACTCCTTGTCGCCCACCTCCAGCACATGCCAGTCGCCATTGACTCGCAGATTCACGGTCGGCATGAATGCACGCTCCTATCACTCCTCCACGATGCGGAAGGATGTCGTGATGTTCGCCACTTTGTTCATCATCGCCGCCGCCGAGCAGTACTTCTCCTCGGAGAGCGCGATGGCCTGCTCCACAGCCTTCTCGGACACGCCCTTGCCGTAAACGACGTATTCCACATGGATATCGGTGTAGTAATTGGGCGGCTCTTCGCGCTGCATGCCCTGCACGCTCACCTCCACGCCGCGGAACGGCTGGCGCTTCTTGCCGAGGATGTTCACCACGTCCATAGCCGTGCACCCTGCCAACCCCACGAGGAGGAGTTCCATGGGACTGGCACCCGTGTTTCTGCCCCCGGGCGGCGGCGCATCCAGAACGATGGCGTGGCCCGAACCGGTCTCGCCCACGAATTGCATCCCGTTCACCCACCGCACTCTTGCCTCTTTTGCCACGATGACCTCCCTTTATGCTTCGGTTTTCTGCTCCTCAAGGATGGCTTCCATGCGAGTCAAATCCGCAGGAACGTTCAGGTTGAAGAACGAACGCAAATCGGGATCCAGTATCCGGATTTCATCCTCGCGAACATCGCGGACGCGCACCTGCCCCAAGAAGGAGATAATCCGCCGCTCGCCCGCGTCCAGAGCGGCCTTGATGGCAGCCACGCACGTCTTGCTGTAAATGGCGTGTAGCGGCTCTGCCTCCCCACGCACATACGGCATGACGACATCGTACCCAGCGGAGATGAGGAACATATAGCGAATGAGATTCAAATCCAGGAACGGCATATCGCACGCCACGCATAAAACGCGCGGATGACGGCAAGCCTGCACGGCCGTGTAAACCCCGCCCAGCGCTCCGGCCCCCTTCACCAGGTCTTCAACCAAGCGCACATCCATGTCAGCAAACCGCTCCAGGCGGTTGCCCACAATCAGCACGTCATCCGACACCCTGCCCAGCCGCTCAACAACACGCTGAATCAGGGTCTGACCGCCCAGTTGTACCAGCGCCTTGTCCCTGCCGAAGCGGGAACTTGCGCCGCCAGCAAGGACAGCGCACGACACA
Source organism: Chloroflexota bacterium (assembly GCA_014360805.1). NCBI lineage: Bacteria > Bacillati > Chloroflexota > Chloroflexota bacterium. Next base: position 15,629 of record JACIWU010000029.1, on the reverse strand, counting down.
TCTGGCATAATTTCCTCGCAGACTTGACGACATCAACAAACACAGGCAGTATACTTGACGTGCGCACAACGCGCAACCTGCAGCCTTTGGCGATTCGGTTCCATAGTTTGAGGTATCCGCCCGATGGTCCCACCAACAGGCTGAAGCCGAATCCACGCATGCGCCATTTGCGCGACTGGGTGCGGACACGCTATACTTATCCTGCGCGTCCACGCGCACCGTGCGAGCGACAGGCCCGAGCGTGGCCGCCGTGCCGAACAGCGCCGTGAGAGTTACGCGATGCGGAATCAAACACAGGGCGAACTCGTCCCTGCAAACGCGGTTTTGCGAGTCTATCTGTTAGGGCCCCCGCAAGCGGACCGGGCCGGTGGCACCCTGGCCCTGTCACGCCGCCAGGCCCGCGCCCTCCTCTACCGCCTCGCAGCGCGACTGGAGCCCGTACCCCGCGAACACCTCTGCTTCCTCTTCTGGCCCGACACGCCCGAATGCGATGCGCGCCGAAAGTTGACCCATCTCCTCACTCACCTCCGCCGCGCCCTGCCCGATCCCAATCTGCTGCTCATCGCCAATGACCGCGTGGCGTTGGACGCAGGGCGGGTCTGGTGCGACATAGTAGCCTTTCGCCAAAGCGCAGAGAGTGGGACCGCTGAGGGACTCCGCTATGCGGTTGACCTCTACCGCGGGGCCTTCCTGGCGGGTTTCTCCCTGCCGGGTAGCCCCGAATACGAAGCGTGGGCAGCCCAGGAGCAGCGGGCGTGCGAGGGCCTGTACCTGCGGACGCTGGCGACCCTGGTTGACGAGAGAACATCTGGCGGAGACCTGAACGCCGCCATCCTGTACGCGAAACGATACCTGGAGACCGACGACCTCGCCGAGGACATCCACCGTCGCCTGATGGAACTCTACGCGGCCACCGGCGACCGACACGCCGCCCTGCGCCAGTTTGAACGCTGCATCGCCGTCCTGGAGCGCGAACTGAACGTTGCGCCGCTGCCGGAGACGCGCGAGGTCTACCAGGCTATCCTAGCCGGACAGCCGCCGCGCCACGCGCCCAAGCGCAGGATGATGGCGCTGCCCAGGATGGACACGCCGATGCTCGGGCGGCAAGACGCGATGCGCCGCCTGGAGGAAGCACACCGTCGCGCTTCCCTGGGCCCCGGTCAGGTGATCCTCATCTCCGGCGAGGCGGGCGTGGGAAAATCGCGCCTGCTGCACGAGTTCGCCTCCCGCCTGTCCAAACGGGCGCGCGTGCTCATCGGTTTCGGACACCCCGAGACGCGCACCATGCCCTATCACCCCATCATCCAAGCCCTGCGCGCGCTGTTCGCCCCGGAGCCGGAAGCGTCGGACGCCGAGGCCGAGCCGGACTCGCCCACCCGTGGGCGTCCGCACGGCGTAAGCCCCGTCTGGCTCACTGAAATCTCGCGCCTTCTGCCGGAACTGCGCGGCCTCTACCCCGACCTGCCGTCGCCGCTGCCCGCGCAACCGGAAGAGGCGCGCAGCCGCCTCTTTGACGCCCTCTGCAAGGTCATGCGGGACCTGGCCCCCCTTGCCCTATGCCTGGACGACCTGCACCATGCCGACAGCACGACCCTGGACTGGCTGGCACACTTAGGCCGGCAACTCGGCAGCAGTTACCTACTGGTCGTCGGCGTCTACCGAAGCGAGGAGGCCGATGTTGTGAGCGGGCTGCGCCACAGCCTGGCGCTCACAGGCGCGCTACAGGAACTGCAACTAGAGGGCCTGGACGAGGAAGTGGTGCTCAAACTCTTTCGGCATCTGGCCGGGACAATTCCCGGCGACGAGGTGTTTGCCCGTCGCCTGTGGAAGATTACGGGAGGCAACCCGTTCTTCGTCTTGGAAACGATCCGATCCCTGATGCAGACCGGGCGAATGCGCGAAGCCCTGGCCGATGCAGACAACCTTCCATTGCCCGAGACCGTTGTGCAGGCGGTGGACGACCGGCTTCGGCGATTGAGCCCAGTGGCGAGGCAGGTGCTACAGGCCGCGGCGATTGCCGGCGACACGCTTAGCCTGGACCTGGTGCGCCTGACGGCAGGCCGCCCCGAACTTGAGACTATGGACGGCCTGGATGAATTGGTAGCGCAGCAACTCCTGGTGGAAAGTCGCGGCGCGCCACAAGCGCGTCCCTATCGCTTCCACCACGAATTGGTGCGGCGGGTCGTGTACGCCGGTCTCGCCCCGACCCGGCGCCAACTCCTGCACCGTCGCGCAGGCCGCGCCCTGGAGCAACTGGAGCCCACTGCCGCGGCTGCGCTGGCGCACCACTTTGAGGCCGGCGGCGAGTTCACGAAGGCGCTGCAGTACCATGGCCTTGCAGCCCGGCAGGCCGCGGACATGTTCGCCTGGAACGAGACCGAGGAGCACCAGACCCGAATGTTGGCGCTGCTGGACTATCTTGACCCGGACCGCACCCGGCCCGAATCCTTGGCCCAGCGCGGGCGGGTGCTAGCAGACCGCGCTCACCTGCGGTACGTGAGCGGTCGGCTGGACGAGCGCGACGCCGACGTACAGGCGTTGGCCGGCCTCGCGGAAGCCAGCGGCGACAGCGATCTCTGCCTACTCGCCACACTCCACCGCACACGCTACCTGAATCTGGCCGGACAGTATGTGGAAGCGATCGGCCAGGCGCAAGCAACCCTGCAGCACATCGCCCCCGTGCCCGTCCCGGCTCCCGAGCCCGCAAGGTCCATGCTGTGCCAGATTCTCGTTGAGATCGGATTCGCCCACTACCTTCTGGGCCAGCCCAGGCAAGGGCTTGCCGCCCTGGAGTCCGCACTCGCCATCGCGGGCGAGAAGGCCGGCCCCGAAATCCGCGGGCCCATTGCCCACAACCTCGGCTACATCTACCTCCATACAGGAGACTACGCCCAGGCGCTGGCCTACCAACAAGAGGCAGAAGCCTGCCACAGGGCAGCAGGGGACTACAACGGTGTGGCATGGGCGTTGCTGGACATGGGCCTGCTGCACTTGAAACTGGGGCATTCCTTGGAGGCGCAGCGCTGGCTGAGCGAAAGTCTTGCCCTGGCCCGGCGCATTGGGGCGCGCCCTGCGGAGGCCTATGCCCGCACATACACCGCATACTGGGAACTGCACCAGGGGTTCTATGCCATTGCTGCCGAGCACCTCCGCGAGTGCGTACCCCTGCACCTGGAAATGCACCAGGCGCACGGCGCGGCCGCCGCGGAGATCGGCCTGGGGCTCGCGCTGCACCACCTGGGCAGTAATGCCGAAGCGCGCCGCGTACTCCAAAGCGCGGTGCAGCGGGCCCGCGCCGTTTCGCATCGGCGCAGGTTGGCCGAGGCGCTGATCGCCCTCGGGCTTGTAGAAATGGAAGGCGAGGAGAAGCACACGGCCCAGGGCCTTTTGGCCGAGGCCATAGACATCGCGAGGGAAAGCGAGTGCCGCGAGCACCTGGCGGCAGGGTTCGCTGCCCAGGCCCGTGCCGAGCGCCATGCGGACAATCTGGTTGGCGCTCTGGCGTGCGCGCGCGAGGCCATCCGCCTGGCTGGCGAAGGGTCGCTGCCCGTCGGCAGGATGTGGGGCGAGACCGAGGCCGGCCTGGCCCTGCTGGCCCAGGGCGAAGCGGCGGCCGCCCTGGAGCACACCGAGCAAGCCGTGGCCCTGGCCCACCTCGCCCACGAGGCCTGGATCGGGAGCGAAGAGGTCTATCGCGCCCATGCCCGGGTTCTGCACACCCTGGGCCGGGGCGCGGAAGCCCATGCCTATATCCAAAAGGCCGACGCCGTCATCCGAGACAAAGCCCATCGCATCCCGAATCCCCAGCGGCGCCAGGCCTACCTCCGCTTTGTGAACCGTGAGGCGTAGGGCCTCCGCAAGAAACCCTCATGCGTTTCCCCTGTTTTGTAGCCACTTTGTAGCCATCCTCATGCTAACCTGTTGAAAAGACCGATCGCAGCCGCGTTATCCATCCGCAAGAGCAACGATACGATGGAGAACACATGCCTACATCCAGCGAGTACATGTCGTTCCTAGTTCGCCTCTCGCGCGCGTCGGTTTACGGGAGCAACGAGCCATGCGCCATATCTCAAAGTTGGCACTGTGAGGTTGAACACGTCCAAACAGGCCGGTGTTGGACTTTCAGCACGCTGGATGACCTGTTGGATTTTCTGCGCCGACTGGGTGAGAACCCGCAGATTCTATGGCCCCCAGCGGAAGGAGGGGACTATGACCAAACAATAACCACGTGATGTTGAGTGAAAGTTGTAAAGTACGAAAAGGAGGTTCTACCATGAAGTTCGTCGCGTTGTGGAGTCTGAAAGAATCCGTAGACCAGGCCAAGTTGGCGGAGATGATGGGACGCCGAGCCGAGTGGAAGTTCCCTGAGGGGATCAAACTGATCGCCGAGTACTGGTCGCCCAAGAGCAAACCGGCGGTAGTGTCCATCTTTGAGGCCGACGATGCGGCGGCGTTGACGATCAACTCGGTGGCCTGGATTGACGCGATGGAGGCGGACATCTTCCCCGTCGCCACGTGGGAGGAGGGGCTGCAGGGACTGACCCGCTATCTGAGCGGCGCGTAGCGGGGCGACGCGCGCCAGGCACCGCTCCCTGATGGCAACCGAGCAGAAAGGAGGTGTTCTGCGATGGTGCTCTTTGTGGTGAAGTGGGATATCCATCCGGACAAAGTGGATGCCTACCTGGAGTGGCTCAAGAGCGCAGTGCCGCGCACCGTGGGCGGGCCGGGAGTGGTGACATTTCGGGCATACCGTGGAGCCGCCGGCGCTCCCCAGGTCGTGGCGACCTACGAGTTCGCCGATATGGCCGCCTGGGCAACCTGGCACACGAACGAGGAGATGCAGAAGGTGTGGTCTGAACTGCACACCCTCGGCCTCAACGTGACTGCGGAACTCTGGGGGCCGTCACCGGTCATGCCCAAGCCCATCCGGCCCGGTGGGTAGGCCACGTTCCCAACCAGGACGGGGCCCGGCGCTCTTCGCCGATTCTGCCCCCGCGCCAGGCCCCATCTCTATCTCAGAAAGTAGACAAGTAAGGAGATACGATGGCCACTGGCCTCAAACTGCTTTGGCTGCGCCGTGTCCTCTTTGTCAAGACGCTGATCACGATCGTTGTCTGGGGTCTCCCTGCCCTTCTCGGCCCGCTTTCCCTCCTCTCCATGCTGGGCGTACCGATCCCTGAATACCCCATCTACCTCAGGCTCTTCGGGGGCGCTGCCACGGCCTGGGGGGTTGCCTACTGGTTCGCCTACCGAGAACCTCTCCGCAACGTGGCGATCATCCGAGCAGGGCTGGTGGACAACGCCCTTCCCACGTTGGTCATCGCGATCTTGGGGCTTGCGGGAAGGGTGTCTAGCGCGTTCATCTGGGCTTCGGGCGCCGCAACTGCCCTGTTCTTCCTGGCCTTCCTCGTGCTGATGCCGAAGAACGGGATGGTGCCTGACGAGTGAACCAACGGCTATCCGTTGGTCAGGAGGCAATACTTATGGACAAGAGCACGCGCCCCTATCGGCATGCGGGCGCTGCCGTGAAGACCCTGCTCCTGCTCGGACTTGCACTGACAGTCGTCCTGGGCAGTGCAGGCGCAGCGCCGGGTGCGATGGCAGGCACACTCCAGCCCGACTTGCAACCGCCCGCCATAACCCCAACCTGGACTTTCAGCGGCAATGTTTACCAAGGCGAGCCCGGCGACTACAGCACGCCGCTGGCGGGCGTAACAGTTGCCATCTACGGGGCCAATCGCACCGGCGGCTGGGGCACGTGGATTCGGGAGACGACCACGAACCGCTCCGGCGCATTCAGCCTTTCTGTGTCGGGCTACGATGGCGACTACGCATACTACAACATCGTGGAGACCGACCCTTCGGGCTACGTATCTACCGGAGCCCTCAGCGGCTCCGGCGGCGAAGTGGTCAGCGCAAACTGGATTCGCTTCCACAACCCGTCTCCGGGCGGGTATGCGGAGAACTTCTTCTGGGACGAACCGGCCCCCACAGCCACGCCGACGGCCACTGTCGTCAGGCCAACTCACACGCCCAGCGCCACAGCCACCCCGACGCCCACTGCCACGCGAACACGCACGCCCAGCGCCACGCCCACGGCTACGGCTTGGTCCTACGTGTGGGAGTTCAGTGGCGTCGTTTGGGTTACACCCATTCAACTGCCGGCTCCACAGGTAGAGGTGAGTCTATACGGTTCGCACCATCCTTTGGAACTGGAGCAGCGCGTGGACGCGACCCTAACGAGCGAAGACGGCTCATTTGTGCTCCACTACGTCCCGGGCCCGGGGTCAGCCGCTCTGCAAATGTACCCATATCTCATCCTCGCAGTTACCGACGCTCGCTACAGTGTGGTGAATGCCTGGTCCGAAAGTGGCGGCGAGGTGGTTGCGGGGATGCGCCTTGTCTGGCATGAGCCACCTACGGGGCAATACGGGGGCAACGGCTTTGTGGTTGCCTCGGCGGCGGGGACCCCTACCCCAACGCCTACGGCCACCCCGAGCGGCGCGCAAATCGTCAACCTCTGCGCTGTGGAAGACGCCTATGTCAATCAGATGGCGCCGGGCGCGAACTACGGCGATTCGGCCTGGCTCTACGTCGGCACCTACTGGGGACAGCATGAGAACGGCATTAGCCGATCGCTGGTGCGGTTTAACCTCGGTTGGCTGCCCGCCGACACCGACATCCACAGCGCGTCCCTGGAGTTGCAGGCGTCGTCGGCCAGCGGCGCAAGCACGGTAGACATCCGCGTTTACCCTATTGCCGACGACTGGCAAGAGATGTCCGTAACGTGGAACAACCAGCCGACGGTGGACGCACCCGTCGCCACCACGCCGGTGGACCTGTCCACGCCCACCGTGTACGCTTGGGACGTTACCGACCTGGTGCGCGAGTGGGTGAGCGGCGCGCGCCATAACCTGGGCCTGGAACTGCGAGGGCACGAATCTCTCCCGGACTGGCTGAGGGGCTTTGACAGCCGCCACTACTCGCCCTATTTCACGCCATTTTGCCCGCGCCTGGTGCTCAACTTCACGGCCCACCACCCGGTGCAAACGCCCACGCCCCTGCCGACGCCCACACCCACGCCCACGGCGACGTCGCCGTGTCCCGCCGGGGATGCCGGCAATTTCTTCGCGGCGGCGACTCCGCTGACCCTCCACAGCGAGGTGCAAGAGTACATCTGCCCAAGCGGCGACGTGGACTGGTGGAAATTCTCGGTCGTCACCGGGCAGGAGATCACCGTGCACCTATACGACATGCCGCGGGCTCCGGATGCCGACTATGACCTGTTCCTCGTCAGCCCGACGTACGGCAGCGTCGCCAGTTCAGAGCGATGGGGCGCGGACAAGGATGAGTATATCTCCTACATCGCGCAGCAGAGCGGCGAGTACCGGGTGCTGGTACGCGGCAAAGGCGTTGCCGACTGGAGTTGGAAGCACCCGTACAAACTCCTGGCGCGGGTCTGCTATCCGGACGAGGCCGGCGACACGCCCGACACGGCGGCCACCATCTCGCCGGGGACGACTGTGATTGGGCGACTTTGCCCGGCAGGGGATGTGGACTGGTACGAATTCCCTGTGCCGCCCGGGCAGGTGACAATCAACGCCACGTTGAGCAACCTGCCAAAGAACTATTACATAGAACTCTATGACCCAGATAACATGCCGCGCGACTCATCGGAGCAAAATGGCCCGCCGCAGGAAACGATCTCCTACGTCGCCATGAATCGGCCGGGAATTTGGAAATTGGCCGTGCGCGGCTTGCCTCTGGGCAATCCGGACTGGGATGCCACGAACCCCTATCATCTGCGCGTAACCGTGCCGCCACTGCCCGATCTGACCTTCATGGGGATGGAAGTCGTGCAAGTAACGCAGAACACCGCGGGCACCATCCCGCTGGTGGCAAACAAGGCTACCATGGTCCGCGTCTATGTGAACAGCGGGTGGGGGCAGAGCACCGTTATCCCCAATGTGACAGTGCGACTGACCGCGTGGAAAGGCTCCTCCATCCTGGGCACGCTCACACGCACAAGCACAATCGGCAACCTGTCGCTGGCGAATGCGCGCCTTGACCTGTGGCGCAGCGTCAATTTTGTCCTGCCGACCTCCTGGCTGAGCGCGGGGACCCTCAACCTTTCTGCCCAAATCAATCCCGACAACGCTATACCGGAGACCAACTACGCCAATAACACCGGCAACAAACAGGCCGTTTTCTACACCGCCTCGCCCGCGCACGTCTGGCTGGTGAACGTGCAGGCGAACAACCTGTCGCCTGCCACCAATGACGCGAATCTGGCGGCATCCGTCGCCTTCCTCGGTGACATCTTTCCCATCCCCAGGGTACAAATCTGGGGCGTCCCCAACTGGCAGTGGGTGGCAAACTACAACTACGTTACGAATGGGGTAGTGTGTGAGAATGGGTGGACCGACTTGCTAGATGATCTGCAGGATCTCTACGACGGGTGGAAGAACCGGCCGGCGAATGCGACCATCTATGGGTACATGCATCAGTCGGTTAATTCGCCGTTTGTCGCCGGGTGCGGGCGCACCGGCGTAGCCGCGGGTATACTGGGTTCCAACGGCAACACAACCATGGCGCACGAGGTCGGCCATGCCTACAATCTGCCGCACGCGCCCTGCGGCGGCGCGGCAAACACGGACCCCTCCTGGCCCACCACGACAAACCCGAATGCCGTCATTGGCGAGGTTGGTGTGCGTCCCGCGACGGGGAATCTTTTCAACCCAAACAATGCTCACGATCTGATGTCTTACTGCGGGCCCGCTTGGTTTTCACCCTACAACTACAAGAAACTACTCAAGATTACCGCCCCCTCCGCACCCAACAGCGCTGCGGCAAATGAGGCTTCCAACCTGGCGCACATCGCCGGCGATGAGCCGTATGTGATCATCAGCGGTCGCCTGGCCGATGATGGCTCATTGACCTTGCGCCCCTTCTGGCAAGACGCATTCGCGCCCGGGCAGTACGACGACGAAGGCGAGGGGCCCTACGCCATAGAACTGCGCGATGACGGGGCGCAGGTCCTCTTCACACGCCGATTTGACCCGTTCAGCGGTCCACAGGGCGGTGATCATGAGATCGGCCATTTCCATGAGATTCTGCCCTATCCTGCCGGCGTGCGGTACATCGTGTTCCGCCATGGCGACCGGACTCTGCGGGAGGTGCCGGTCAGCGCGCACGCACCGCAGGCGCACTGGCTCAGCCCATACGGCGGCGAGTCTTGGGAGGGCGCAGGGCCATTCCGGGCCGCATGGGAGATGACCGACGTGGATGGCGATCTGCTCACCGCGCAGATACTGTACTCGCGCGACGGTGGGGAAACATGGATGCCTGTAGCCGTAAACCTGCGGGCAGGCGAGGCGCTGCTGGATGGCCGCTCGCTCGGCGGCAGCCAACAGGCCCGGCTACGCTTGCGCGTGAGCGATGGCGTGCACACCACCGAGGTAGACAGCGAGTTGTTCCAGGTCGCGCGCAAAGCGCCTCTCGCGTTGATCACGCATCCGCGAATGGCGGCGGTCTATGCCCCCGACGAGCCGGTCCCGTTGCAGGGGTTTGCCAGCGACGCGGAGGACGGGATGCTCCCTGATGAAGCGCTTGCCTGGGACTCTAGCCTGGATGGACCCCTGGGGGTGGGGGCCAGCCTATTCGTAGATACGCTATCTCCCGGCCATCATGTCATCACCCTGACGACCACCGACAGCGACGGGCAGGTGGGCACGGCCTCCGTGGAAATCCTTGTCTTCCGACACCGGCTGTACCTGCCCATAGTCCAGCGGAGCGATTGATCTGGCCCACGACTATGCCCACCGTCCATCGGTTCGTAGATGTGAGGCAGTTGCATTAGGGGAGGTCAGCCGTGAAACACGTACGAGGTTTGCTGATCGTCTTACTCCTCATCGGGCTGTTTGCCATCCCGCCCGCGTCGGCATCGCCGGAATCCGCAGGACCGCCCGTCGCAGCCTCGGACAGTTGCTCAGCCGCAGCGCAACCCTGCGAGAACCTGCTGCTCAACGGCGGCTTCGAGACGGGCAACTTTGCGGGCTGGATCGTGTCCGGCCAGCCGCGCATCGAAGATTGGCCTATACACACAGGTACCTACAGCGCTTGTCTGGGCTACGACCCCTACCGGGACGAAATACACCCGCGCGACATGTTGTCTCAGTACGTGTACGTTCCCTTCGCAGCCGTGGGCGTCAGGTTCCATGCCGTGGTTGCGGTCTGGAGCGACGAGGATCCTGGCCACTACGACTCGCTGACAATAACCGTCAAAAGCAACAGCGGGTTTTCTCGGGAATTCTGGGTATGGAACGACAGTTATATCCCTTGGACTGTTTACTGGATACCCCTAACTTTTCAATACTTTCCCGCGGGAGGACTCCCGCCTGACGAGACCTGGCAGGTGATCGTGGACGCACGGAATGACGAGAGCGGACGGACAGAATTCTACGTAGACACCCTGTCTCTCACCTTCTGTTGCGCCGAAGATCCCTACGAGCCTTACAACGACTACTACAATGCCTACCCCCTCGTGTCAGGCGCCACCTACGACGTGCGCATCTGCCCGCTTGGAGACGAGGACTGGTTCAGATTCCCGGTGGTGCAGGGGCAGGTGATCACCGCCGACCTGTACAACCTTCCAGAAGACTTCGACATGAACTTGTACAGCAGCCCATCCCGGCAGTTGTGCAACAATCTCAGCGGCACGTTCGATGAGCACTGCTACGTGTTTGCCGACAGCACGGGCGAGTGGCGCGTGCGCGTCGTGGGCAAGGGGGGAGCCACCAGCAACTTGCCGGCGCGGCTGCGCGTGCAGGTGGCGAGCTTCCCGACTCTGGCGCCCACCAGTACGCGCACCCCCACGCCCACGTTCACCGCAACGCGTACCCCAACCCGCACGCCCACGCGCACCGCTACGCGCACCGCTACCCGCACCCCCACCCGCACGCCGACGCGCACCGCTACCCGCACGCCGACGAGGCAGGCTCCGAGGCGCGCCTTCCTACCCATCATCATGAAGCAGCGCGTGGCCCCCGGCCCCACCTACACGCCGACGCGCACTGCAACCCGCACGCCCACTCGCACGCCGACGCGGACTGCTACGCCCCGCGTCATCTTCTCGGACGACTTCAACGATGGCGACCTGGCTGGCTGGACTCCCAACGGCGGCGCGTGGTCCAACCCCGGGGAGTACATGCAGGCGGCCCACACGACGGTTGGCTACAATGTGAGGAGCGAAACCGGCGACAACAGCGTCTATGAAGGCACGGTGATTCTGCTGAGCGGCAACGCGGCGGGCCTCATTTTCCGCGCTTCGGCGGATGGCACATCAAACTACTGCGCCGTGCTGGACGCCAGCGCCAATGCGCTGAGACTCTGCGTGAATCAGTCCGGCGCCTATCTGAACTACTACCCTATGACCGTGGAGTACGGCCGTCCGTACCACATCAAGGTCGTCGCCGACGGCTCCAAAATGGATGTCTACCTGGACGGCGTGAAGCGCGTCTCGGCGGAGGACACCAGGTACGCCACCGGCAAGTTCGGCGCATACATCCGAAATGGCGACGCCGTTTGGGACAACCTGGAGGCGCGGGCGCTGCCGTAGCAAACCTGCGACGCACCTCCGACCGCCCGGCCCGGCGGTCCCTGCCTGAAAACTCCCTGTGCGCGCCCCGGTTCTGTGGTATAATATACAGGCATGCTCATCGCTGGTCGCAGCCGTGGGGTGGGCGATTGGACTCTCCAGAGAGGGCTTTCTTGCTGTAGGAGGCATACCATGAGGCACCCGTGGCGTTCCCTCACCGTGGCCGGACGAATGCCCTCGGCGCCGCGCGCCCTCACGCGTACCGCTCTTCCTTCCACGGGTCGGCGCTGTTGTTGTAGCCGTACTGCTCCCAGAACCCCAGCCGGTCTTGAGCCATGAACTCCACGCCGCGAACCCACTTACCGCTCTTCCAGAAGTACCGCTTGGGCACAACCGCCCGCAGGGGGAAACCGTGCTCCGGGGTCAGCGGCTTGTCGTCGTACTTCCAGGCCAGGAGCACATCATCGTCCATGACCACTTCCAGCGGCAGATTCGCCGTGAACCCGTACTCGCAGTGGAACATCACGTAGCGAGCCTCCGGCTTGGGCACCACCAGCGCCGCCAGGTCGCGGAACAACACGCCCTCCCACACGGTGTCCAGTTTGCTCCACCCCGTTACGCAGTGGATGTCGGCCACAATGCGCTTGGTGGGCAGTGCCGTGAACTCCTCGTAGCGGAAAACCCGCTCCCGCTCCACCAAGCCGAACACCCTCAACGTCCACGTGGCCGGGTCAAAGCGCGGCACCTGCCCATAATGCAGCACGGGGAATCGGTCTGTCAGCCTTTGCCCCGGCGGTACGCGATTTTGCACCATTGTGAACACCTCCAATTGGACATCGTCAATCGTCCGTAACAAGCACAGCACGTGCGGGCGCGCCGTCGCCCCCAAGGACTTTGAGCGGCAGGCAGTACAACGTGTACCAGCCGCCTTTCACTGCCGAGAGATCCAGCCCCTCCAGGATCACGACCCCCGCCGACAGCAGAATCGTATGCGTGGAGCCGTCGCCCCCGAACGCCTCCACGGACAGATAGTCCACGCCCACCAGGCGCAGTCCCCGCTCCACCACCCAGCGGGCGGCATCCGGCGTCAGGTGGGCGAAATCCTGCGAGAAGTCGGGCCGCGCCCACAGCGCCGAGTTCGGCGTCTTCAGCAGAAGGCGCTGGGCACCCGCGGGCACACCGGCGCGCGCCAAGTCGCCCGCGTCAATCGGTCCCGCCGCATCAAGTTCCGCCACCCACGCCGGCCCCACCAGAGCGTCCAGCGCCAGCGACTCCACGCCGCGCCCACCCGGGATGAAATGGCACGGCGCGTCAACATGCGTCCCCGTGTGCAGGCCCATGTGGATATTGGACACCGTGGCGCGGCTTCCCTCCTCTTGGCTGCGCACCCGCTCCAACACCACCTTCGCGTCCCCAGGCCATACCACCATCCCCGGATGGATGGGCACGGACACGTCATAGATTCGCATCGGCGCCCTCCTTGCCGCATCCGGGCTTCGCCAGCACGGGCACCAGGAGGCGCGCCACCCGTTCCAGGCTCTCGCGGTCGGCCTCGTCAAAAGCCGCCTCGTCGTCGCTGTCTATGTCAATCTCGCCGTACACGCAGTCCCCATCCAGAATCGGCACGACAATCTCCGAGCGGGTCTCCAGGCTGCACGCGATGTAGCGCGGATCTTGTCGTACATCGGGCACATTCACCGTCTCCCGGGTGCGCGCAGCCAGCCCGCAGATGCCCTCGCCGATGGGGATGCGCGTATGAATCGTCGGCTTCCCGCGATACGGGCCGAGTACCAGTACGTCTCCGACCAGCAGGTACACGCCAACCCAATGGTATTTCGGGTTTGCGCTGTGGAGCGTCCCAACGACCTCATCCAGAATCCGATCGCGGCTCCAGCCTTCGCGGATTCCCCGATGGATCACTTCTTCAGCGATGGCTTCACTCATGGCAGAACCTCTCTTCTTCGGCTTGAGATGTTGTACCATGTCGCGTCTCCCGTGTCAAGGAGTGCGGATAGAAAAACGTGCGGCACACGCGGGTATGTCGCACGTTTTCGCGCAAATGTCAGGCGCTGGCCGATCTACAGCGAGCCTAATACTGGTGCTCCAGGGGGCGGCGTATGCTGCCGAATCCACTCCTGAAACCACTCCCGGTCCAGCACCTGGATCAACAGCGCTGCTCGGTCACTCCGCTGGTTCAAGATGTTACGCAGTTCGCAGATGTGCTGGTGACACTCCTCAAACGCCTGATCCATTTCGGCCGCCGTGAGTTCCCCGGCTTTCCATTTCTCCATCCGTTGACACATCGGCTCCATCAGCCGGCGCCAGCGGTATTCCCGATAGTCGGAGACGAGCCGTTCTTCCCACCATTGCGCAGACGAGGATTCTTGCGGGTCCATTTTACACCTCCTGACCCAGGTACCAGGCAGTTTGGAACTGCCTGGCGCTATCCGCCTAGAGCACCAGCGCCTCGGCGACCAGGTCCCATACTCCTTTGACTTCCACGCCCAGTTTGTAGTGCTCGTTCAGGTCGGCCAGTTGCGTCTTGCAGTTCTCGCAGCCGGTAACGACCCATTTCGCTCCGGTGCGCTGAATCTGCTCCACTTTCTTGCGGCCGCCTTTCATACGCGTCTCTTTCATGTCCGGTTCGGCGATCAGCCCCCCGCCCCCGCCACAGCACCAGTTCAGTTCCCGATTCGGCGTCAGTTCGCGGAAGTCGGTGGCGACGGCGCGGATGAGCATCCTCGGCTCCTCAAAGATGCCTACGTTGCGCCCCAGGTTGCAGGGATCGTGATAGGTCAGGGGAACATCAAACATGCCAGATTGGAGGCGAATGCGCCCTTCCTGCAGGTACGAGGCGATCAGTTGCACCGCGCTCATGCGCTGGATCCCCGCGACCTCATCCCCAAACCAGTGATCCCAGAACTGGAACAACGTTCGGGTGGCATGGCCGCATTCGGCGAAGGCGATGGTCTGCACGCCCAGGCGGCGGGCCTCCTCCACAATCCAGCGAGCGGCTTGTTTCGCTTTCTCCGTGTCGCCAACGAAGAAGGAGTGGTTGGTGGCGGTGAACAGGCTCAGCGTCCAATCTTCCTTCGCCGCGTGGAAAATCTTTGCCATCGGGATGATGGCATGCTCGCCGACCACCGGCACGTACAGGACACGCGCGCCGACCTTGTCCACGGGAATCTGCAGGTCGGGGACACCCCAGTCCTGTCGCACCCGCCCCTCCAGTTCCCGAATCTGCTCCACGTAGAACTCCTTCAGGGCGTCAATGATCTCCCCTTTGCTGACCTCGGCGTTGCCGATCTCGGCCACCATCTCCATCCCCATCCCCTCCTGGAGCAGGGCATAACGCGCCGTGCTGACCAGGAGACCCGTATCCAGGTGGAAGGGGCAAACCAAGGTGCAGCGGCGGCAGCCGGTGCAGTCCCATAGCGCTTTCCGCAGTTCCTCCACCGTCCGCTCGTCTGGGTGCTGGTTTTCCCGATACCAGTCCAGGAGAGGATTGCCTTTGGATTGGAGCAGTTTCTTGACCAGCAGCGCCCGATAGGCGGGGATGTGGGCCACATCGCGAGAGTAGGCGTAGAAGTGGCAAGCATCCGCACAAAGCCCGCAGCGAATGCAGATGTCCATAAAGTATTGAAGCGGGCGATTGACGCGCTGGCGCATCACCTCTGTGAACTTTTCCAACATGGCGCCCTCCTAACTGTAGGCCACCATCTTGGCCAGCACATAGCCGACCATATGGCTAAACTTACTGAAGTTGAAATAGACCATCAGGATTTGAACCAAAGCGAAATGCCAGACGAAAGCCGGGCCTGCGCTTTGAGGGACAGCCTGCCAGTTGAAGGTAGCCAACCCCAGGAAGAAGCGCGGCAACTCTTGCGGATCCAGCGTGTGGAGAAAATGGATATGGAGGCCGGTTACCGCGATCCCAATCAGCAGGAGAAGAGCCAGATAGTCCTGCGGAATGGAGAGTTGCTTGCGGCGGCCCTCCAAACGATGAGCCAGAGCATAGAGCAGAAACACGCTA
>JACIWU010000028.1 GCA_014360805.1 Chloroflexota bacterium | reverse complement strand
TGCCCCGAACTGGCAGGCGCAGATTCAAGCACACCATTTGCACGCGTTCATATTCAGAAGGTGCCCATGCCCACGAACCGCCTGAGTTTTCCGACACGCACCTCACCCCTGTCCGCCCCTGAACCGCCAGCGGAGAGGGGGAAGCCGAAGGTCGGGGGTGAGATGTGTGGCCCGCGAGTGCCCCTCACCCTCGCCCTCTCCCAGCGGGAGAGGGGACGGCCCGCCCGACCGGAGGCATCGGGCTGAATAGAACCGAGCCCCGGAATGACCGCTCGGCGTGGCGCGCTACGGCGCCAGGTTCTCCATGAACGCCTGGATGCGCGTGGCCAGTTGGCTCTCGGCGAAGGCCCGCGTGTCGCACATGTCGGCCTCCAGGATGAGCGTGGGGATGCCCGCCTCGCGTTCCAAGATGCGGCGCAGGTCGTACTGCCCGAACGAATAGGGCTTGCACGAGCGGTTGGAGTGGAACACCGCGCCGTCTATCCCGTAGTCCCGAACCATCTGGAGCATCAGGCGTGCGCGGTTGGGAATCTGCTGGTTGATGTACACAGTCGTGTAGGCCAGGGCCAGCCCGTGGATGGGGTCGTCGGCATCCACCGACACCGCCCAGGCGTTGGTGTACGTGTCGGCGACGAAGCAAGCGCCGCGCTTGATGAACGCGCTGAACACCGAAAACAGCCGCGGCCAGATGGCGATGTTGTCCCACAACAGGCGGATGCGTTCGTCCACGACGGCGCCCTCGCGGCGGGCGACGCGCCCCTCGGCTTCGCGCTTCAGTCGCCGGTAGTACCACGGCGCCCAGCGAGTCCCACGCAGCACCACGATGGGGGCCATGGTTACGAACAGGTCTGGCGCGTTCAGCGGGGACGGGCGCGCCTTGCACAGTTCGCGGATTTCCTTCCACAGGCCGACGGCTTCGTTGGAATACGCGATGACGCGGCGCAAGCGGCGCACGTCCATTCGGCGGCGGGTGTGGGCCTCCAGCCAGGCGATCATCTCGCGGAGTTGCGCTTCCACGTAGGCGATGGCGTGCTCGGGCGGCTCGTCGGCGTGGACATAGGGCACGTCCAGCAGGAACAGCGGCACGCCGAAATGGTGTGCCAGGAACTGGTACCACTTGACCACAGTGCCGCAGATGTTGTTGGACGCGATGAGCAGGTCGGGCAGGGGAAGGCCGCCCATCGGGGCGCTTTCGGGCGCGAAGACGGCGCCGATGGACGTGCGCGCATAGGAGCACAGGTCTTGCGAAAACCCCTGCGCCTCGGCAACTTGACATAAGTCCGTGGCCACCCGCTGCGCGCCGCACAGAGCGCCGTAGTTCTCGGGATAGACCGACGCGATGCCCATGGCTTCCAGGATTTCCACGGGCGCGCCGCTGGTTACCCAGGCCATGGGCCGCACCCGCCCGACCCAGCGGCTGCACAGGTAGTAGGCCGCCATCAGTCGGCTCAATGCGGTTGTGCTCCGTAGTTTGCGATAGGGGCGGGTGGTCATCCGGGCGTGCCTCCCAGCATCTCGGCGAAAGCCTGGAGCCGCGTGCGCCATTGGGCCGTGGCCGGGCCGGTGTCGTCCTCCAGGACGATGTGGGGAATGCCTGCGTCCTCCAGATCGCGGCGCGCGTCGGCGTAGTCAAAGGCGTGGGGTTCGCAGAACTTCTGCAGGTAGAAGACGACCCCCCGCGCGCCCCGCTGCTGGGCCAGCAGGCGCAGCGCCTGCCCCCTGCGCCAGTCATCCCGATGTTTGGCCGCGCAGGGCGTGCGCGTGAGGAAACGTTCCGCCAGCGCCTCCAGCGGCGGCGCGTCCATGCGTGCCGTGCCCTCAAAGTAGCGCGTTCCGGTGCACAGGTCGTCGCCGACGACAGCGAGGCCGACATCATCCGCGAGCGCGGGCACCGTCAGGTCGTCCAGGATTGCGCCGACGACGATGACCCGCGCGCGGCCCCGTCGCGGCGGCGCCGCCTCCAACCGCGGGATGAGGCTCTCGGCGAGGGGGATGAAGGTCTCCTTGGGCATGGTCTGCGCGGCCAGGATTGCGGCGTAGTACTCGGCGTTGGAAATGCGGTCGCGTAGGGCGTCCAGGCAGGCCAGGAGCGCGCGCACGCGGTTGCACAGGGCGATGCCGGCGCGGATGTCCTCGTCGCCAATGGGCCTGCCGGTGTGCCGCTCCAGCGCCGCGCGCATCGCGGCCAGTTCGCGCACCAGGTAGGCCGCAGCGTGAGGGCCGTCCAGCCGTGTGGGCACGTTCACAACCCAGGCGAACGTGTCGCCGAACCGCAGGTGCCAGATGTCGGCCAGGGCCTGCATGGCGTCGCACGAGTGAGCGAAGACCGCGCCCGCGAACCCCGCCAGTTGGCCCTCGGCGCCCTGCTCCAGGAGCGAGCGCGCCAGGGGGCAGGCGTAACTCTGCAGGTGCTCGCTCCACGCGCCCGACCGCGGGGGCTGCTTGCGGAGCCGCACGGGGACGAATCCCGCGGCGTGGAGCAGTTCCTCGGGCACGTAGGAGCAGAACACGGCGACGGGCTGGCCTGGATACTCGGCGCGCCAGCGGTCGGGCGGCAGCGTCGCAGCGGCCTTGAACGCGGCGAAGATGGCGTCTTTCTCGTGGGACATGGGTCTTGCCTCAACGCGTGTCGGCGGCGCGGCTCGGCGGGCGAATCCACGTCTCGCCCAAGCCTTCGTACCGCGCGCGCAGCGCCTTGATTTCCTGGCGACGCGCGAGAAACCGCTCGCCCGATGGGACGATCCACTCCTGAGTATGCCGGTAGAACCCCGACGGCGACCAGCGTTCGCTGCGAGGGCTGTCGTCAAATCGGATGCGCGGCGTGCCTTCTTGTGCCATCAGCCGCCCTTCCTGGCCGCAGATGGGGCACACGACGCGGTCGCCGCGGATGTGGAAGGCGTCGGAACCGCACGTGGGGCAGGCGAATTCCTGGCGCGGGGCGTCCTCTCTGGTTACCAGGCGGCGGCCCAGGTCGCGGGCGGCGGCCAGGGCATCCGGCTGCAATAGCACCTCACCCGGGCCTGTGGCGTAGGCCGTCATCCATCCGAGGAGTCGCCCGCCCAGGCTCATGGCAAGCGCGTTGTAGAGGGCTTGCGCGACGCCGCGCCAGGGTTCCAGGCCGGCGGCGGTCAGCGTGATGGCCGGCTTGGGGAGAACGGCGGCCCAATCGGGCGACGAGGCCCACATGAGCATCCGATCCAGCACGCGCTTGGCCTGGGCCACGGGGCCGACGAAGTACACGGGCGCGGCGATGAGAAACGCATCGGCCTGGCGCACTTGCTCCATCAGGAACGCGACGTCGTCGGAGATGGGGCACGCCTGGCCTCGCAGGGCGCACACGAGGCAGCCGGTGCACGGCTCCACGCGCAGGTCGGTGAGGCGCAGCAGGGCCAGCGTGTCGGCTCCGGCGTCGCGCGCGCCGGCCAGGGCCTCACGCGCCAGCACCTCGCTGTTCCCCCAGGGGCGCGCCGATCCGATGAGCGCCAGGATTGTCGTCATGGTCTCCCTCCGCCGTCGCAGGTAGATGGCCTCTGGGCCTATTGGTTCAGGATGTGGCGGCGCAACAGGTTGAGCGCCGTGGTAACGATCCAGGTTCGCCCGAATGCGTCGCGGGACGGGCGCGTAACGACCTGACACCCCGAGCCGCGCGGGCCTGAGAACGCGATGGCGCTGCCCTCGGCACAGGGGACAATGGCCAGGCCGTAGGTGGCGCCGAACCGCTCGCGGACGCTGTCGGCTGCGGCGCGCGCCGACAGGCAGGGGTCGGGAGTCTCGCTCCACGCGGGCACAAGCGCGCGTAGGCTTTCGTCGGCGGGGGCGACGATGCTGCCCAGGAACCCCGCGACGCCGCGCACCGAGGCCAGCCTTTGCGTCAACTGGCCGCCAGTTGGCGTCTCCAGAACCGCCACCGTCTCTCCCCGCGCCTGGAGCCATTGCAAGAGCACTTCCTCCAGCGTCTGGGTGCCGGTGCCGTAGATGCTATCTCCCAGTCGCTCGTGGATTTTCGCCTCCATTTCGGCCAGCAGCCGGTCGGCCTCTTCTTCCGATGCAGCCTTGGCGGTGATGCGGACGTCGGTCTGGCCTGGGTGCGCGTTGAGGCCCACCGTGGGGTTGCAGGTCTGCATCAGGTCGGCGATCTGCTGGTCTATGGCGCTCTCGCCGATGGCGCAGGTCTTCAGGACGCGGGTCTTGATGACCTCGTGGAGTCCGAACCGCCGACGCAGGTAGGGGATGACGGCATTCTCCATGAGGTACTCCAGTTCGCGGGGCACGCCGGGGAGCGAGATGACCGCGCCGGTGGGGGTCTCCACGGCGAAGCAGGGGGCTGTGCCCACGGGGTTCTCAATCGCGACGGCGCCCTGCGGGATGTACGCCTGCTGAACGTTGTTCGCCGTCATCCGATAGCCGAAACTGCGGAAGCGCGCCTCAATGGCGGCGAGGAGTTCGGGGTGGAGGGCAAGCGGGCGGCCGGTGGCGCGGGCCACTGCCTGGCGCGTTACGTCGTCCACGGTTGGGCCGAGGCCGCCGGTGGTGATGACCAAGTCGGCGCGGCGCATGGCGAGCGAGATGGCCTCGGCCGTGCGCTGCTCGTTGTCGCCGACGGTCGTCCGGTAGTGCACGTCAATGCCGAGGGCGCGCAACTGGCGCGAAAGGTACGCGGCGTTGGTGTCCACCAGGTCGCCCAGCAGGAGTTCGGTTCCCGATGTGATGATTTCGGCCCGCATCAGAGGTCTCCGAGTTTCAGGATTTCCGCCGTGCCCTGTTCGGCATCCATGAGGAGCATGCGGTTGCGGAGCGGCTGGCCGCGGCCGGTGATGATCTTGACGACCTCCTGGATTTGCCACGACGCGATCATCATAGGCGTGGCGGCGGGGTTGCCCCACAACGCCTCGGCGCCGCGTTCGGGCGATTTGCCCTCGGGGTACAGGGCGAGAAGGCCGGCGTCGCCTGGGAAGATGGTCATGACCTGGCCGATGTATCCCGCGATGGCTCCATGCACCATGGGCACGCCGAGACTCTGGGCGACCTTCTGCAGGACGATGCGCGTCGGCAGGGTGTCCAGCGCGTCCACGATCACGGTGGCGCCGCGCAGCAGGTCGGGCAGCGAATGCTCGTCGGCCCACACGGCGTGGGCGCGGACTTCCACGGCGGGGTTGAGGTTGCGGACGCGCTCGGCGGCGGCAACCGTCTTCGGCTGTCCGAGGGTGGACTCCCAACACAGGGCTTGGCGGTTCAGGTTGTTCTCGGCGAATCGGTCGCCGTCAATGAGGATGAGGCAGCCCACGCCCATGCGGGCCAGGCCCTCCACGATCCACCCGCCGAGGCCGCCCAGGCCCACGATGCCGCACGTGGCGCGGAGCAGCGCGAGTTGGCCGTCCCAGCCGACCGTGCCCAGGCTGCGCTGGTAGCGCGCGGGCAGGATGCGGTTTTGCACCGCGGCGATTTGCACCTCGCGGTGGGGCAGGCCGAATTCCTCGGCCAGGGCTTTCTCGGCGGCGAGGGGCAACAGGCGGAGTTCGCCTTCGTGGACGGCAGACGCCAGGAGTCGGTCTCGCAAAGCGTTCTCGTTCATACACACTCTCACCTCACGGGGGCTTCGGGTGGAGGCATTTTAGCACGAGTGGGCGCGGCATGGCAACCTCACCCCCTCGTGCCCCCTCTCCGCGCGCGGAGAAGGGGACGCCGAAGGCCTGGGGTGAGGTGCGTCGCCGCCATGTCCGTGTGCGCCCCTCACCCTGGCCCTCTCCCGGTGGGAGAGGGAACAGCCCGCCCGACGCTGAAGCATCGGGCTGAAAGGGCGAAGCCCTGCGGGCTGGTGTCATCCACGAATAACACGAATCGGCACGAATAGGAAACGCGAGGTTGCTTCGTGTCGGGAGCGGTGGGGTCTGGCGGCCCGCTCCCGTAAACCTCGCCGCCGGAGGTTGAGCATTCTGCCGACGCCGCGGGCACCCCGCGCCCGGCTAGGTGTTGCGCTCGCGGGTTGTCGGGCGCTCGCCTAGGGTTACCTTGATCTCCATCTCCTTGCCGTCGCGCAACACGGTGAGGGTAACCTGCTGTCCCACCGATGTGCGCCGCACCAGGTAACTGATCAAATCCTCGGAGCGCTTGATCTCGGTGGTATCTATGCGGATAATCACGTCGCCGCCCACGGTAACCTGATCGCCGTCTATTTGTACGACCCGGCTGCTGGGCCTCAGGCCGGCGGCCGCGGCCGGACCGTTGGCGGTTACCTCCACAACCAGCGCGCCCTGCTGCTTTCGCGGCAGGCCCATGGCTTCGGCAACCTTGGGCGAGAGCGTGGCCACCGTAACGCCGAGCCACGGATGCCGATACGAGCCGGTCTGGATCAGCGACGGCACCACCTGCTTGACGATGGACACCGGAATGGCGAAGCCGATGCCCGCAGAGGTGCCGGTGGAGGACTCAATGGCGGCGTTGACCCCGATGACTTCTCCATTGCTGTTGAGGAGCGGTCCGCCCGAGTTGCCCGGGTTGATGGGCGCGTCGGTCTGGATCACGTCGGGGATGCGGTAGCCGACCAGGCTGGCGCCCGTGGAAGCGGCGGGAAGATCGCGGCCCAGCGCGCTGATGACCCCTGCGGTGAGGGTGCCCTCAAGGCCGAATGGGTTCCCGATGGCGATGGCGCGCTGGCCCACCTTCAGGGCGTCCGAGTCGCCCAGTTTGACCGGCTTCAGGTCGTGCTCGGCGGGGTCCACCTTGATCACGGCCAGGTCGCTATCGGGGTCCGCGCCCACGAGGGTGGCGGGCAGCGAGATGCCATCGTTGAAGGTTACCTCAATCGCCGTGGCGTTCTCCACGACGTGGTAGTTGGTTACGATGTGCCCTTGCGTGTCCCAGATGAAGCCAGACCCCTGGCCTTGCTGGACGAAGTCGCCAAATCCAGGGAAGCCGCTGCTCACTCTGGTGCGGACGCGGATGTTCACAACCGAGGGGCTTGCTTCCTCATACACGCGCACGAGCAACTGCTCCTCGTAGTCCGTCTGGGGCATCGCTGGTAACGTGGCGGCCTCTGGCGCCGGAGCCGGCAATGTGGCGGTGGGCAAGGGTGTGGGGGTCGGCGTGGGCTGCGGGGCCTGGCTGGCCGCGAACGGTGCGACAGAACAGCCCGCGAGAAGGACGACAAGCAATAGTACGACCATGCTGAACGCGATGGGGTTTCTCTTGCGAAACATGGGCGTTCACCTCCTTTCGGAGAAGCATTATACCGGCATGACATTAACCGCAGGTGAGAGGGAGGTTAGGAGTACGTAAGAAAAAGCGCGGCGGGATTCGGCTCCGTCTTGTGTGGGTGACCCAGGTGCGACGCATTTCCGAAAGTGCGTCGCACCCATGTCCATGGCGCCACCAACAAACTTTGGAACCGACACGGCGTCGGCGGCCATGTTGCCGACGTGCGCCTTCTTGCGTACAATGGCTTGCAGGAGGCACGTCCATGGTAGTGGTGCGGTATCGCGGAAAGCAATACGAACTGAAGGCCGGGATGACGGCCCGCGACGCCATCCTGAAACTGGGGCTTGACCCGGAGGCCGTGCTCGTCCTGCGCAACGGCAAGTTGGTGGACGACTCGGCGATCCTGGAGGACGGCGACGAGATCACCCTGGTCGCGGTGGTTTCGGGCGGGTGAGGGCGGAGTTGCGATGGGCGACAGCAGGATGAAGTGTCGCAAGTGCGGGCGGCCGGCCGCCATCAACATGCGCCGCCACAAACTGGCGCTGTGCGACGAATGCTACCCGGACTGGTTCCGCGGGCAGGTGGAGCGCACCATCCGGCAGTTTGGGATGCTGTCGCCCGACGATAAGGTGCTCGTGGCGGTGTCGGGCGGCAAGGACAGTTTGAGCGTGTGGGATGTGCTCCTGCGCCTGGGCTATCACGCGGAGGGGATGTACATTGATCTGGGCATTCCGGACGGGGGCTACTCCACCGAGTCCAAGGTGCGAGCGCTGCGGTTTGCGGAGGCGCGAGGCGCGACCTGCCACGTGGTGAGCGTCCGCGACCGGTACGGGCTTTCGGTGCCCGACCTGGCGCTGCGGCGCGGGCGGATTCGCAAGGTGTGCTCGCTTTGCGGGCTGGTCAAGCGGCACATCATGAATCGCTTTGCGCGGGAGGGCGGGTTCTCGGTGCTGGTTACGGGCCACAACCTGGACGACGAGGCCGCAGTGCTCATGCAGAACACGCTGACGTGGCAGCCGGGCTATCTGGCGCGGCAGTTCCCCGTGTTGCCCGCCGACGATGAGGGGCTGGTGCGCAAGGTGAAGCCGCTGTGCCTGATGTACGAGCGCGAGGTGGCGGCGTATGCCCTCGTGTGCGGCATAGACTACATTCAGGATGAATGCCCCCACGCTGTCGGCGCGCGCACGCTGTTTTACAAAGAAATCCTGAATCAACTGGAGCAGCGGTCTCCGGGGGCGAAGGCGTATTTCTTCACCCAGTTCGTGCGCGCGAAGCAGAGCGGGAGCATCCAGTTTGCGGAGGGGGGCGAGCGCGCGCTCCATGCGTGCGAACAGTGCGGGCAGCCGACGACCGCGCCCGGGCTGTGCGCCTTCTGCCGACTCTGGCAATCCGACGCCCCGACGGGCCAGGACGAGGATGAAACATGACCATCTCAACCGAACGACGCGCCTATCGGTACTTTGACTTCGTCATGGCGTTGTTTGTCGCTGTGTTGCTCATCAGCAACATTGCGTCGTCCGCCAAGATCGTAACCTTCGGCCTGCCGTTCCTGACTTTTGACGGCGGTACGCTCCTTTTCCCGTTGAGTTACATCTTCGGGGACGTTCTCACGGAGGTGTACGGGTATCGGCGGTCGCGGCGGGTGATATGGACGGGGTTTTTCTGCACGGCGCTGATGAGTTTAACCCTGTGGGTCGTGGGGCGCATCCCCGGCGAGGCCGAATGGTCGGCGCGGGTGGGGCAGCAGGCGTATGACGCAGTCCTGGGGGCGACGCCGCGAATCGTGCTCGCCAGTCTGGTCGCCTACTTCGCGGGCGAGTTCTCCAACTCCTACGTGCTGGCGAAGATGAAACTGATGACCCGCGGGCGCTGGCTGTGGACGCGCACCATCGGCTCCACCCTCGTCGGCGAGGGCGTGGATACGCTGCTGTTCGTTGCCCTGGCGTTCGCCGGCACCATGTCCTGGGGCGTCCTGTTGAGCATCTTCGTTTCCAACTATCTGTTCAAGACCGGGCTGGAAGTCGTGATGACGCCGGTAACGTACCAGGTCGTCAATTTCCTGAAGCGGGCGGAGAATGAGGATTACTACGACCACGACACGGACTTCAACCCGTTTCGGATTGCCGACCTGGGTGGGGGGCATGCGTCGTGAGCGACGGGATGGGTGCGGCACCGGCTGCGCGTCCCGTCGTGTAACCGCGCCGATGACGAGGTGAACGGCGCCGAGCCGTTCCTCAGGCTCGGTTCCAGACTCTGTTGGTCGCGGCATGGGTACAGGTGCGACGCACTTCCGAAAGTGCGTCGCACCTTGCCACCAACACAAAACCAGAGCCGAGCCGCTGCTCACGCCCGCTTGACCCCGTTCCCACTCGCGGGTACAATTCGCTTGCGTAACGCCGTTCGCACCGATCGCCGGTCCGAAACCAACAGGAGGGACGACCTATGTCCGATATCATGAGGCCGCAACCGTTTGACGTGCTTCTTCGCTGGATTCTCCGCGAACTGGAACACAACGGCTCCATCTTCGGCATCCCCCGCGCGCTGTTCTACAGGCCCAAGGCGAGCGCGCCCTACGCCAGCGAGATATTCGGCCATACCCTGGCCACGCCTATCGGGCCTGGCGCCGGCCCCCACACGCAATTGGCCCAGAATATCGTGTGCGCCTGGCTGTCGGGCGGGCGATTCATTGAACTGAAGACCGTCCAGATCATGGACGAGTTGAAGATAGACCGCCCCTGCATTGACATGGCCGACGAAGGCTACAACGTGGAGTGGTCGCAGGAGTTGAAACTGGAGCAGTCGGCGTCGGAGTACGTCAAGGCGTGGGCGCTGCTGCACATCCTGCGCCACGCTCTGGGGTTTGACGACGCCCCGTTCGGCACGGTGTTCAACATGAGCGTCGGCTACAATCTGCAGGGTATCCAGAGCGCGCCGATGACCCGCTTCATGGATCGGCTGGCCGACGCATCCGAAGACCTCGCCGAGATACGGGCCGTGCTGGAGGCGCAGTTCCCGCAGTTCGCCGACGTGGACATCCCGTCGCGGCTAACCGATAACGTAACGCTGTCCACGATGCACGGGTGCCCGCCGGATGAGATTGAGCGCATCGCCCGCTACCTCATGGAGGAGCGCGGGCTGCACACGATGGTGAAACTGAACCCCACGCTGCTGGGCAAGGACACCGTGATGCGCATCCTTCACGACGACTTGGGCTACACCGAGATAGACATCCCTGACAGGGTGTTTGACCACGACCTTCAGTACCCGCGCGCGGTGCAACTCATCCGCTCGCTGAAGGAAACCGCGCAGGAGTGCGGCCTCGTGTTTGGCGTGAAACTGAGCAACACGCTCGCCATGGCCAACCACAAGGGGTATCTGCCGGGCGGGGAGATGTACATGTCGGGCCGCGCGCTTTACCCCATCACGATGACTCTGTTCCGCAAACTGGCGCAGGAGTTCAACGGCGACCTGCACGTGTCCTACTCGGCCGGCGCCGACGCGCTGAACCTGCCGACGATCCTCTCGTGCGGCGCGCTGCCGGTTACGGCGGTTTCGGATATCCTGAAGCCGGGCGGGTATTCCCGATTCGTGCAGTACCTGGAGAACCTGGAGCGCGAGATGCATGCGCGGGCGGCGGGGAGCCTGGCCGACCTGGCGAAGGACCGCATGGCGAATTTGGAGCGCGCCGCCGCTGAGGCGCGGACGCACCCGCGTTACAAGAAGGCGTACCACCCCTACGGGCTGCCGAAGGTTGAGTCGCCCCTGGGGCTTTTTGACTGCATCACGGCGCCATGCGTGGAACAGTGCGCGGTGCGGCAGGATGTGCCCGAATACGCGCGGCTGATTGCGCGGGGTAATTACGATCGCGCGCTGGAGGTCATCATGGCCCGCAATCCGCTGCCGGGCGTAACGGGCTACGTGTGCACGCACCTGTGCCAGACCCGGTGCACCCGCAACAACTACGACGAGCCGGTGGCGATCCGCGCGCTCAAGCGGTTTGCCGTGGAGAACGGCGAGATCACGATGGACATGCCCGAGCCCACCGACTACGAAGTGGCCATCATCGGCAGCGGGCCGTCGGGGCTTGCGGCAGCGTATTTCCTGGCCCTCAGCGGGGTGCAGGCCACGATCTTTGAGGCCAGGGACGTGCCCGGCGGGATGTTGGCGCTGGCCCCGGAGTTCCGCCTGCCCAGGGATATTGTGGAAGAGGACATTGACTTTATCAAGGCACTGGGCGTAGAGATTCTCCTGTCGCACCCCATCACCGAGCCGCCGGAACAACTGCTGCAGGACGGGTACGATGCGGTGTACGTGGCTTGCGGGTGGCAGCGGGACGCACGGCTGGGGATAGAGGGCGAGGACGGCGAGGGTGTGTACGCGGCGCTGGACTTCCTGGCCCGTGCGGCGCGCGGGAAGGCCCCCGAACTCGGCAAGCGCGTGCTGGTCATCGGCGGCGGGAATACCGCCATGGACGCCGCGCGCACGGCCCGCCGCCTGACGGGCGAGGCGGTTACGGTGGTTTACCGCCGCACCCGCCAGGAGATGCCCGCCGAGGCGGAGGAAGTCCAGGACCTGCTGGACGAGGGCAACACGGTGCTGGAACTCGCGTCGCCGGTGCGGATCATCCTGGAGGACGGCCGGGTGGCGGCGCTGGAATGCGTGCGGAACCGACTGGGCGAACCCGATGCCGATGGCCGCCGAAAGCCTGTGCCCATCCCTGGCAGCGAGTTCCGCCTGGAGGCCGACGCCATCATCGTCGCCATCGGCCAGAAGCCCGACATCGCGTTCCTCAACGGCAGCGCGATCTCGCTGCGGGCCGACGGTGCCATCGGCGTTGACCCGGCCACGGGGCGGGCGGGCCCGGCGCGGGTGTACGCGGGCGGCGACGCAGCGCGCGGCCCGGCCATCATCATCCAGGCCTGCGCCGATGGGCGCCGCGCCGCTGAAGCGATCTGCGCGGAGTTGGGCGTGCCGTTCCGCGATTTGCTGCCGCGCCTGCCCGAACTGTCCGACGACGAGATTCTCGCCGTCAAGCGCGCCCGCGCCCGCAAAGAGCCTCAGCACAAGCCCGACATGCTGCCGGTTGGCCAGCGCGCGGGGTTTGAATTGGTGGAGCAGTCGCTGACCGAGGATGCGGCCCGCGCCGAGGCGGCCCGCTGTCTGCAATGCTCGGCGCTGTGCGACAAATGCGTGGAGGTTTGCCCGAACCGCGCCAACTACGCCTACGCCGTGGCGCCCGGGCGCTGGACGGTGCCCGTGCTGGCGTGTCGGGACGGGCGGGCGGAGGTCGTGCGCGAAGAGGTGCTTGAAATCACGCAAACGCGCCAAATCGTGCACGTGGACGATTTCTGCAACGAGTGCGGCAACTGCGCCACCTTCTGCGTGCATCAGGGCAAGCCCTATCTGGAGAAGCCGCGTCTCTTCTTGAACGAGGCCGACTTCGGCCGAGAGACCGACAACGCCTTCTACATCTCCGGGCGCACCATCCGCCGACGCAAGGGGGGGCGCGAGTCGGCGTTGACTATCGCCGACGACGGCCTGGTGTACGAAGACGCGCATGTGAACGTGTCCCTGTCGTCCGACTGGGCGGTGGGCGGCGTTGAACTGAAGCAGGCGTTTGAGGGCGAGTTGTCGCTGGTTGGCGCGGCCGAGATGGCCGTGGTGTTCAGGGGACTGGAAGCGGCGTTGCCGTTCCTGCCGACTTGGGGGAAGGCATAGCCCGGCCCTTCGGCGCCGGCAGCGTGCGATAAGGGCGTAGGAGCGGAATCTCGGCACCGGCTGTGCTGAACGGGGTCGCGGCGCTTGCGCTCGGGGCGGCCTACATGCAACTGAAGCCCTAGGCCAGCGCCCGACGACGGGCTTGACGACGCCTGCCTTTCCCTGTAGACTGTGGACGAAGCTCCACATCTACAGGGAGGCAGACGATGCAGAGAGAACTGACCCAGCCCGGTTCGCTGCTGACGCCCGAGGGGAAACTCGCCCAGGTGGGTTGGTCTCGGCAGCCGCTTCTGGACTGCAACCTGGAAGCCGCGCGATTCTACGCGCTGCGGCCCCTCCAACGGTTCCGCGTCAAGCGTTGGGATTACTACGCCGTCTTCACGCCGCGCCGCTTCTTTTCGGCCACCATCGCCGACCTCGGCTACGCGGGCAACATCTTCGTGTACACGGTGGACTTTCAGACCCGCGAGTTGCATGAGGAAGGGCTTGTCGTGCCGTTGAGTCGGGGAGTCGTGCTGCCGCGCAACAGCACCGAGGGCGACAGTCGCTTTGAAGGCAGCGGCGTGCGACTGGAATTCGGCGTGCGCGACGCCGAGCGCCGCGTCGTGGTCTCGTGGCCCAAGTTCCACGGCGGGCGCGGCATAGAGGCTGACATCACCCTCGCAGCGCCGCCCGGGTACGAGTCCATGACCATTGTCATCCCCATCGGCAAGCGGCGTTTCTACTACAACCGCAAGATCAACTGCCTGCCCGCCTCTGGCAGTCTGCGCTACGGCGACATCCGCGAGACCCTTGATCCCGCAACCTGCATCGGTTCGCTGGACTGGGGGCGCGGCGTGTGGGAGTACCGCTCGTTCTGGAACTGGGCGAGCGCGTCGGGGTTCCTGCCCGACGGGCGCACGGTGGGCTTGAACCTGGGCCAGGGTTTCGGCGATCTTTCGGCTGCGACGGAAAATGCCCTCATCCTCGCCAACCGCATCCACAAACTGGATCGGGTGCGGTTTGAGTACGCCCCCGGCGACTACATGAAGCCCTGGCGATTTACCGACAACGAGGGGAGGCTGAACCTGACGTTCACGCCGTTCCTGGACCGCACGGCGCGTACGAATCTCGGCGTCATCTTCAGCGAGGTGCACCAGATGTTCGGGCGGTACAACGGGAGAGCGATCGCCGACGACGGGGAGGAAGTGGCCATCAGGGATTTGATCGGATTCGCCGAAGAGCACCGGGCGCGGTGGTAGCGCCCGCGCGGCTGTGTTGTCGCGGGAAAGGAGGCGCAGATGCGTAGGCCGTTGGCTTTTGTGTTGGGCGGCGGAGGCGCGCGAGGGGCATTGCAAGTCGGGGCGCTGCGGGCGCTGCTGGAGGCGGGTTTCAAGCCCGACCTGCTCGTGGGGACGTCTATCGGCGCGGCGAACGCGGCCCACCTGGCTTTGCACGGCGTGAGTCTTGCGGCGCTGGAGTCGCTGGTGCAGACGTGGCGCGATGCCGCTGCCGCCGATCTGATGCCCGCCAACTACCTGTGGCTCACGCTGCGGGTGCTGTTCAACCGCCCGGGCTGGCAGCCGTACCACCGCATGCGCGATTTCTTCATCAGCCACGGCATCTCGCCCGACATGCGCTTCGGGGACATCCGCGGGGTGCGGCTCATCTTGGTCGCGGCCGATTTGAATTCAGGGCGGCCTGTGCTGTACGGGGCGAACCCCGATGACTCGGTGCTGGAAGGGCTGTTGGCCAGCACCGCGCTGCCGCCGTGGGTGCGACCGCTGGAGAAAGGCGACTATCTGCTGATGGACGGTGGCGTGGTCAGCAATGTGCCGGTGGAGCCGGCGCTGGCCCAGGGCGCGCGGTCCATCATCGCGCTGGACCTGGCCGATCCCCGTTGTATTCCCATTGGCGATGAGCGGTTCGGGCTATTCCTCGCCAAACTGATGCGCACGGTGGAGCAGCGCCAACTGGATTTGGAGATGGCGCTGGCCGCCGAGCGCGGCGTGGAAGTCTGGCACATCGGCCTGATGGGGCGGGAACCGGTGCAGGGGTGGGACTTTTCCCACACGGAGGAGTTGATCGCGCAGGGGTACATCACGACCCGCGCCGAGTTGGCCCAGCGTCTGAGTGCCTGCAAGCCGTGGTGGAAGCGGCTCCTGAGTGCCGGAGACCCGTCGTCCGCCACGTGAACTGACCCACTGGGAGACGGTGAATGATTTTGCGCTCAGTAGATGTGCCGCTATCGGATGGGGGCGGATGGATTCAGCGGTACCAGCGGTTCCCATCGGCTCACGTGGAACCGCGCACTGTGGATGTCTGGCTTCCGCCTGACTGTGTGAGCGGGGACGAGGGCCATCCGGTGCTGTACATGCACGATGGGCACAACCTCTTTGATCCTGCTCTGTCCACTACCGGCCAGGACTGGGGTGTGGACGAAGCGGTTTCGCGGCTTCTCCGAAGTCGGCAGATTCCCAAAGGGGCCATCGTCGTGGGCGTCTGGCATGGGGCCAACCGGTGGCGCGAGTACATGCCCGCGAAGCCCTTGGCGCGGCCCGATGCCCGAGCGGTGCGCGACGAGTTCATCCGCGAGCATGGGAGAGCGCCGATTTCCGATGACTACCTGCTTTTCCTGACAACTGAACTCAAGCCGTTCATAGACTCGGCGTACCCCACGTTGCCGGATAGGCGGCACACCTTTGTCGCGGGATCCAGCATGGGCGGCCTCGTTTCGCTCTATGCGCTGGCCGAGTACCCCGAGGTGTTCGGCGGGGCCGCGTGCCTGTCCACGCACTGGCCGGCTGGAGGGATGGTTCTGGTGGACTATTTCGGGGCCGCGCTTCCCAGGGCCGGTTCCCACAGAATCTACTTTGACCATGGCACCGAGGGCTTGGATGCGGAGTACGAGCCATACCAGCAAGCGATGGACAAGAGCATGCGGGCGCTGGGGTACACGGGCGGCGTGGACTGGGTTACGCGCAAGTTCGTCGGGGCAGACCATAACGAAGCGGCCTGGCGGGCGCGTCTTGACATGCCCCTGCGGTTCCTCCTAGGACGGTGATTGCAAAGGGGAACAGCCGCGGCACACCCTGCGTCTGTGGGATACAGGGAACAGCCGCAGGGACGGCTGTGAAACGGAGGCATCCAGATGAAACGTCCCCGTCTGATTCGCGCAGCGATGACCGTCGCGCTCGCCGCGATGCTGCTTGTCGGTTGCACCACGCCAACGCCCACGCCTTCGGCCGCGCCGACTCCGAGCGCCACGCCTTTGCCATCCCCATCGGCGACCCCTATCCCGAAGCCGACCTCGGTGGACTTGGGCGTGCCGGCGGGCGATACGTACAGCGTCCTCGCCGGCGCGCTGGACGCCGCGCACGGCCTGGTGTACGCCGTCGGGAACGAGGGAGACGCCCGCACCGATGCCAGCGTGCTTGCCGTTGTTGACCTGGAAGCGGGCCAGGTGCGCGCCACAGCCCCGCTGTCGGTGGAAGTGGACTGGATGTCGTCGGCGGCGCTGTCGGCTGACGGGGCGCGGCTCTACATCACCGGGCGCACGCCGGACGCGCGCGAGATCGCGGCGGTGGTGGCGACGGGGACGGATGGCCGGCCCGTAGGCCAGGTGCTGGGCACGGTCGCCGATGTGCGCGCGCTGGCCTTGGATGCGGCGGGCGGCCATCTCTACGTGGCAAACCAGAAGCACCTGCGCCGCCTGGACGCGCTTTCGCTGGAGGAGCAGGCGGCGACAACTCTGCCCGATGCCCTGTCTCCTAATGTTCTGCTGGCGGTGAACCCACGCGCGGGGCGGGTTTACGTTTCCGACTCGGGGAGCAATGGCGTGTTCGTCTATCGCGCCGATGACCTGGGGTTTGTGGGCATGTTGGAACCCGGGGCCCAGGTCTATGCGCTGACGGCAAACCCAGCGGGGCCGGAAGTTTACGCGACGGTGCAGGCTTTCACGCGGCAGCAGCCGGTGGCACGGGTGGCCGTCATCCGAGGCGACGGCTTCGCGGCCCAGTGGGACGTGGGGGAACCGTACCACACGAGTCGGCTTGTGGTGGGCGAGGATGGTCGGACCCTTCTGCTCCAGGATGGCTATGATGGTGCACCGTGGTCGCGCATCCAGGCACGGGATCCGGAGACCGGCGCGGTGCTCAACACGGTGAGGCTCCCATACGCGAACCTGGCGTACTCCACCGCGTTCGTGTACAAAGGCGCGCTGGTGCGCCTGGGCGATGTGCTGTTCACGGTGGATTTGGCCACGGGGCAGGTGGGCAAGATTCTGCATCTGGGAGTGAGCGTCGTGCAGATGGCGCTGGACGAGGCTGCGGGGCATCTGTTCGTCCTGGATTCCACCGGCGCCCTGCACGTGGTGGATGTCGCAGGCATGACGCCAATCCGCGCGTCGCAAATCCTGGACGCGGGCCTGGGCCGCCTGCACGAGGGCCGGATGACTCTGCACGGCGGGCGTCTGTATATGGCCGACGCTCGCGCGGACCGGACGCTTGTCCTGGACGCGGCCACGGGCGAGGCGGTCGCGGAGATCCCGAAGGCCGGCCAGGTGAGCGTGGATGCCGCGCGGAATCGCCTTTTCGTAACGAATCAAGGCGTGTTCATCGCGGACCTGACCACCTTCCAGATGGCCGGTTCCGTGGCCGGCACCGTCCGCGAGGGGCAACAACTCTATTCCCCAGGCGCGGTAGAGGCCCTCTACTTGCCGACGACCGATTGGCTGTTCGTTACCATGACCAACAACGCCGCCGGCTCGGGCGCGCGGTCGTGGCTGGATATCTACGACGCAAAGACGCTGGCGCGGCTGGAGACGGCCATCCAGAGCGATCAGCGGTTCGTGGACGGCCTGGCGCTGGACGAGCAGACAGGGCGCATATGGCTTGCCGCCAGTTATCCGCGCGCCACGCTGTCGGCGTGGGAGGCGGATGGCCGCCTGCTGACTCGGACGCTGGGCCTGGGCGGGCGGGTGTTCCTGGATTCCGCGCGCGGGCGCGTGTACGTGCGGGCGTGGGGCGGGTTGGTGGCGGTGGATGCGGCGTCGGGCGATGTGTTGGGATTCCGGCCGCTGTCGGTGCGTTTCCCCGACGTTACGCTGCTGGACGAACGCCGCGGTCGGTTCTACGTGGCGTCGGCCAACAGCGGCACGGTGGTGGCTGTGGACCCCCAACCCTCGCCGGTGGTTGCGCAGTCCCCGGCAGGGCTTTCGCCGCGACCGGTGCGCGAGTTGGCGGTGGGAGGCGAAGGCTCCATGCTGGCGGCCGTCGGCGAGCCGGGAGGTTCTCCCGTGTTTCGGAGCGAGACAGGCGCTTGGGTGCCGGTGCAGGGTTGGTTTGCCGCGGGCGCACTCTTGCGACTGGCCCCTGCGCCTGGGGAACGCGCGACGTTTTTCGCTTTTCCGGCCGACGGCTCCTACGACGCCGGCGGGCTGTTCCGCACCACCGACGGCGGGCGAACCTGGGGAGTGTGGGCGCGCGGCCTGACCGATTTCTACATCCGAGACCTGGCCCTGTCGCCCAACTTTGGCGAGGATGGGGCGGCGATGCTTCTGGCGGGCGATACCGGCGTGTTTGGCACGACGGACGGCGGGCGCGCCTGGCGGCGGATTTCAGACGTGGCGGGGGTGCGCGTCGCTTCGTCCGCCGGTCCCGCGTTTGTGGTGCTGGCGACCGGTGAGGAGTACGGCCGCACGGAGGTGTACGTGGCCCGCGGCTCCGGGGACGCCCTGCAGCGCGTGGGCGCGATTCCGGTGCCCTCGTACTCCGTCAAGGCGCTCGCCTTGTCGCCGCGCTTCGCCGATGACGGGGTGGCGCTGGCGGCGGCCGAGAACGGCGGCATCTTCCTGTCGCGGGGCGGCGGGCAGACGTGGGAGCCGGTGGGGCCACCGCTGGCGTCCATCATCGCCCGCTTCACGTTCCTGTTTGCGCCCGACTGGGGGGCGAGCAGAACGGTGTACGCGCTGGCGTCGGAGATGTTCTACGGTGGGCGCGAAGAGCGGCGACTGCTGCGTTCCACCGACGGCGGGCTGAACTGGGAGCAGGCAGGCGGCGCGGGCGGCGTCTCGTGCCTTGCGCTCGGGCCGGACGGGCGAATCTGGGCGGGGACGGAGGACGGGCGCGTGGAGCCGTTGAGGTTGGGCCAACTGTCGTGGGCAGAAGCGCCTGCGCCCACGCCCACTTTTACGCCGCCTCCCCCGCCCACGCCCGTGCCCACGCCGACGCCCATGGCGTTTCTCCAGCCGCCGCCGGGCTTCTACTGGCCCGATGGTGTCTTCGCGGCGTTGTGGCGCTCGGACCGGACCGTGCGCGAGGCGTTGGGCTGGGCCTCGGAGGAGACCGCCCACGACACCGCCGCGGCCGTTGAACCCTTTGAGGGCGGGCTGATGCTGTGGCGGCAGGACGTGGGCGAGGTGTACGCGCTCCTCTCCGTTGGCGGCGACTGGTACGCCATCACCGACACCTGGACGCCCGAACAGCCCGACCACGATCCGGCCATTGTGCCGCCAACTGGGCGCTTTCAGCCGATTCGCGGCTTCGGTAAGGTGTGGCGCGAGAACCGGTGGCTTCGCGAGCGCCTGGGATGGGCGCTGGAACCCGAGCGCGGACTTACGGCGCAGGCACAGCGTTTTGAGCATG
Source organism: Chloroflexota bacterium (assembly GCA_014360805.1). Lineage (NCBI taxonomy): Bacteria > Bacillati > Chloroflexota > Chloroflexota bacterium. Next base: position 15,497 of record JACIWU010000028.1, on the reverse strand, counting down.
GCTGGCTGTTGCGCGCCGAGGGCGACCTCTACGTGCTGGTGAACGCCGACGTCGGGCCTGCGTTCTGGGAACGGCACGACGTCGGACGGTAGCGGAATGTCCTGCCCCGTTTGCGAGTTGGTGTCTTGTGATTCCGCCGGAGGGTTCTTGACACCGACGGGCGCAGGTTGCCTAGTTTTGAGAGTTGTGGTATAATAGTGAAAGTGGGCACGGATGCCCGCGTGTACTGCTCCGATAGCGGGGGACCATGACTCTGCTGCCAGTTGGTGGTTTTGAGGAACCTGGCACCCTTTGCTCCGCTGTGGCAACGATGTTGGCCTGCGCGGACGTGCGGCTGTCCCACTTTCTCTCCCCCGGAATATGCGCGCCCGAGGCACTCGGCGCTTCTCTTGCAAATCCCGGCACCCATGCAGATGCTCTGGCTCTGCGCGTGTTTTCGGCTTGCGACCTTGAGAAACCGCCATCGGCGAAGTAGAAGACCGTCAACGGCGACCAATGGAGCATGGAGGCTACCGTCCGGCCCGGACTGAAGGGCGCTGCACCGACGTCCGTCGGGGAGTTGGTGTGGCCATTCGCGTTCGCGGCGGCCAGGCCGCGCCGTGCTTCTTGCTCGCCTATCGCGAGTTTTTTGTTGGGCACAACTTTGGATGGGAGGCAACGACATGACCGAAACGTTCAGTCACAAGACCGTTGCGCAGTTCCTGGATGAACTTGCGTCGCAGGCTCCTGTGCCCGGCGGGGGGAGCGGCGCGGCCCTGGTGGGGGCGCTGGGCGCGGCGCTGGCGAGCATGGTGTGCAACCTGACCGTGGGCAAGCCGAAGTACGCCGACGTGCAAGGGGAGATTCAGGCGCTCCTGGCGCAAACGGAGGCCTTGCGCGCCCGCCTCACCGCGCTCATTGATGAGGACATCGCCGTGTACTACCGCCTGTCTTCTGCTTACAAGATGCCCAAGGAGACCGAGGAGCAGAAGGCCGCCCGCACCGCCGCGATTCAGGACATTCTCCGCGATGCGACCCGTGTGCCCATGCAGATTGCGGAGGCATGCGTGCAGGTGCTGCAACTCTGCAAGCCCATCGCAGAGAAGGGGAATGTGGGCGCCGTGTCGGATGCGGGCGTGGCGGCGCTGTTGGCGGAAGCCGCGCTCCGATCCGCCGCCCTCAACGTCCTCATCAATCTGGCGGCCATCAAGGATGCCGAGTTTGTGGCGCGCGAGCGCGCTGCGCTGGAAAGCCTCCTGGCAGGCAAGGCCGAGATGAAAGAGGAAATCTACGATCTCGTGGTCTCAAAACTTTAGGAGAAGATAGAATGTCCGCGATGATTCTAGACGGGAAGGAACTCGCCAAGACCCTGAAGGAAGAAGTGGCGGCCGCGGTGGGCCAGTTCAAAGCGGCGCATGGGTTTGCTCCGTCGGTGGCCATCGTGCGGGCGGGCGAAGACCCCGCGTCGGTGTCCTATGCCAACGCCATCCGCAAGACGTTTGAGGGCGCCGGCATGGGCTTCTCGCTCCACGCTCTCCCCGAGACGGCGTCGCAGGAGGAAATCGTGCGCGTGGTGGCGAGCCTGTCGGCAGATCTCAACGTGCACGGCATCATGGTGCAGGAGCCTTTGCCGAAGGGCATTGACGAGGCCGTGGTCAAGGAGGCCATCGCCCCGCAGAAGGATGTGGACGGCGTGCATCCGGTGAATACGGGGCGGTTGGCGCAGGTGGCCCCTGTCGGTCGGCCCGCGGGCGTGCTGGACTTTTTCGCGCCGGCCACTCCGTCGGGCGGGATGGAGATTCTGAAGCGGTACAAGGTGGAACTGGCCGGTAAGCACGCCGTGGTCGTGGGCCGGTCCAACATTGTGGGCAAGCCGATGGCGCTGCTCCTGCTGCGGGAGAACGCCACGGTTACGCTGGCGCATTCGCGCACGGCGGACCTCGCGAGCATCTGCCGCCAGGCGGACATTCTGTGCGCGGCGGTGGGCAAAGCTGGCCTCATCACGGGCGACTGGATCAAGCCCGGCGCCGTGGTCATTGATTTTGGCGTCAACTTCGTGGATGGTAAAATGGTGGGCGATGTGGACTTCGCGTCGGCGGTGGAGGTGGCGGGGGCCATCACGCCCGTGCCCGGCGGCACCGGCCCCATGACCAACGTGATGCTGATGCTCAACGTCCTGCAGGCGGCCCGCTTGTTGCTTCGTTAGGGGGCTGGCGCGGACGAGGTGATCATTGGACGCAAATCAAACTCAAGGAGGCAGAAGGAAACTATGGGAAAGCAACTCAACGTAGAACGCAGGACCCCCGTACCCAGCGACATTGAGATCGCGCAAGAAGCCAAACTTCGCCCAATCACCGAGATCATGGAAGAGATCGGGCTGCTGCCGGACGAAGTGGACCTGTACGGGAAGTACAAGGCCAAGGTGCACCTGAGCGTCCTGGAGCGGCTGAAGGATCGCCCCAACGGCAAGTACATTGACGTTACGGCGATCACCCCCACCCCGCTGGGCGAAGGCAAGACGGTAACGACCATCGGCGTGAGCCAGGGGCTGGCCTACCTGGGCAAGAATGTCTTCACGTGCATCCGCCAGCCGTCGCAAGGTCCGACCTTCGGGATCAAGGGCGGCGCTGCAGGCGGCGGCTATAGCCAGGTTGTCCCCATGGAGGATTTCAACCTGCACCTGACGGGCGACATCCACGCCGTGGGCGCGGCCCACAACCTGCTGGCCGCTGCCATTGACAACCGCATCCAGAAAGAGTCGCGCTGGAGCACCAACTTCCTGGCCAAGGCGCTATGCCCCGATGATCAGTACACGCCGTCTATGCGGAAACGCCTGGCGAAACTGGGCATCAAGTCCGAGCGGCCGTCGGACCTGAGCGACGCGGACCGCGAGCGGATGTTCCGCCTGAACATTGACCCGTACTCCATCCAGTGGCGGCGGGTTGTGGACGTGAGCGATGCCCAGTTGCGGAATATCATCATCGGCCTCGGGACCGTCAACGACGGCCCGCCGCGGGCGACCGGCTACGACATCACGGTGGCGTCCGAGATCATGGCGGCGCTGGCGCTGTGCAGCGGCCTGGCCGACCTGCGCGAGCGCATGGGCCGCATCATCATCGGCACGAGCAAGAAGGGCGAACCCATCACCGCCGAGGACCTCAACGTGGCCGGCGCCATGACCGTCCTCCTGAAGGATGCCGTCATGCCCAACCTAATGCAGACGCTGCAGGGCAGCCCGGCGTTTGTCCATTGCGGCCCGTTTGCCAACATCGCCCAGGGGAACAGTTCCATCCTGGCCGACCGCATTGCCTTGAAACTGGCCGACTATGTGGTTACGGAAAGCGGGTTCGGCGCGGACTGCGGGATGGAGAAGTTCATGAACATCAAGTGCCGCGTTTCCGGTCTGGTGCCCAACTGCGTGGTGCTGGTCGCCAGCGTGCGGGCGCTGAAGATGCACGGTGGCGGCCCCGCTGTGGTCCCGGGCAAGCCGCTGGACAAGGCCTACAAAGAGGAGAATCTGCGACTCTTGGAAGCGGGCCTGCCCAACCTGATTCAGCATGTGGAGAATGCGCGCAAATTCGGCGTGCCGGTAGTGGTGGCCATCAACCGTTTTGCAACCGATACGGAGGCTGAGATTGCCTTGATCCGAGAGGCAGCGGTTGCGGCGGGCGCCGAGGGCGCTTTTGTGAGCGAAGTCTGGGCCAAGGGCGGCGAAGGCGGCGCGGAACTGGCCGAGGCGGTGATCGCGGCATGCGAGAAGCCGTCGCAGTTCCGCTTCCTGTATCCGGACGATATGTCCATCAAGGAAAAGATTGAGACCATCGCCCGCGAAATCTATCGGGCCGATGGCGTTACGTACACGCAGGAAGCCAACGCGAAGATTGAACTGTTCACCAAGTTGGGGTTGAGCCACCTGCCCATCTGCATGGCGAAGACCCACCTGTCGTTTACGCATGATCCCACGCTGAAGGGCGCGCCGCGCGGCTGGACGCTGCCGGTGGTGGACGTGCGGGCGAGCGTTGGGGCGGGGTTCCTGTACCCGCTGTGCGGCACCATGCGCACGATGCCCGGCTTGCCAACCCGCCCGGCCTTCACCGACGTGGATCTTGACCTGGAGACCGGCCGGGTCGTGGGTCTGTTCTAGAGCACGACTGTTCCTGCCGGGTGTGGGCGTGGAGGCCCCGCCCGGCAGGGCCTTATGCCAATCGCATTTGGCAAGAATCTATCCAGATAGCCCTGGTAGATAAGCCCACATAATCAATTTGTGGGGCGGCGCAAAAATCGTTATAATGAAGTGTGCGCTCGCGACTAGCGGCGTGAGTCGGCAAACCATCAGCACCATCCACAACCAAGCGAGGGAGAAGGCTATGGAAGACGTTGAGTATAGCGTCCCGCGAATGTGGGCAGACCACCACGTGCCCATTGTCCGACAGGCACTCCTGGGCATCCCCGGCGTGGAAGATGTCTACGCCAGTTCAGCATGGAAAACCGTCCGCATTACCTACGATCCGAACCGCGTGAACCCCGACACGCTTGAGAAGGCCCTGGCCGATGCAGGCTATCCCGTTGGCGTGGAACTGGAACTCCCCACGTATCCGGAGCAGACCAAAGACAACGCCATGTGGTACACTGTGGCTGGGCGCATGACTGAGACGAACCTGGCCGACCTCAAGATGTCGGGCGACCATCGCAAGTACTAATCGCAGCAACTGGTGGGCTATCAGGAGGGACCCCCAATGACAGAGTTCAAAACCATTGACCCCGCGGCCATTGAGATGCTGAAAATCGCTGCGGAGGAGAACATTTCTACGGCCTTTAGCCGCGCCGAGGAAGTGAAGCCGTGCCCCATCGGCGAAACGGGCGCGTGCTGCAAGATTTGCTTCATGGGCCCATGCCGCCTTGTGGGCAAGACGACGCGCGGCGTTTGCGGGGCCGATGTCCACACCGTGGCCGCGCGCAACTTCGCCCGCATGGTGGCCGGCGGCGCTTCGGCCCACTCGGATCACGGGCGCGACCTGGCGATGACCCTGCTGCACGTGGCCAAGGGCGAGGGGCAGGGCTACCGCATCCGCGATGTGGCCAAACTCCACGCCGTGGCGCGGTATATGGGCATCCCCACCCAGGGACGCACGAAAGAGGAGATCGCGCTGGACGTAGCCACCGAAGCCCTCGCCAACTTCGGGCGGCAGACGGGGCAGGTTACCTACGTAACCCGTGCCACCAAGAAGCGGCAGGAGATTTGGAAGAAACTGGGCATCGTGCCGCGAGGCGTGGACCGCGAGATTGTGGAGACGCTCCACCGCACCCATGAGGGCGTGGATTTGGATCCCGAGAACATCCTGCGCCATTCGCTGCGCACGTCTCTGGCCGACGGCTGGGGCGGGTCCATGCTGGCCACCGACATCAGCGATATTCTGTTCGGCACACCCGCGCCTATCAGCACCGAGATCAACCTGGGCGTCCTGAAGGAAGATCAGGTGAACATCATCGTGCACGGGCATGAGCCGACGCTGTCGGAGATGATCGTCGCGGCAGCCCAGGATCCGGAGTTGATCGCCTACGCCAAGACGAAGGGCGCTAATGGCATCAATCTGGCGGGCATCTGCTGCACCGGCAACGAGATTCTCATGCGCCACGGCATCTCGCCGGCGGGCAACTTCCTCCACCAAGAGTTGGCCATCATCACCGGCGCGGTGGAGGCGATGATCGTGGACGTGCAGTGCATCATGCAGGCGCTGGCGTCGCTGGCCGAGAACTACCACACGAAACTCATCACGACTTCGCCGAAGGCCAAGATTCCTGGCGCGACGCACATTGAGTTTGACGAGAGCCGCGCGCTGGATTCGGCAAAGGCCATCGTGCGCGCGGCCATTGACAACTACCCGAACCGTGGCAAGACCCGCATCCCGCCTATCAAGAATAACATCGTCGCGGGGTTCTCCCACGAGTATCTCAACTACATGCAGGGCGGCGTGTATCGCGGGTCGTTCCGCCCGCTGAACGATGCCATCGTGCAGGGGCGCATTCGCGGCGCTGCCGGCGTCGTGGGGTGTAACAATGCGCGCGTCCCGCAGGATGAGGGCATCTACAACCTGGTCAAGGAGTTCGTGGCCAACGACGTGCTGGTCGTGGTAACCGGCTGCGCGGCGACGGGTTCGGCCAAGTACGGGCTGCTGTCGCCGGAAATCTGGGCGGCGACCGGCAAGGGGCTGCGCGAGGTCTGCGAGGCAGTGGGCGTGCCGCCGGTGCTGCACCTGGGTTCATGCGTGGACAACTCGCGCATCCTGACGGTGCTGACGCAGATGGCAACCGAGGGCGGCCTGGGCGAGGATATAGACGACCTGCCGGCGGTGGGCATCTGCCCAGAGTACATGTGCGAGAAGGCGATTGCCATCGGGACGTACTTCGTAGCGTCGGGGGCCTACGTGCTGTTCGGCGTCCATTCGCCTGTGTCCGCCAGCGATGTGGTTACTCGGCTGATGACCGAGGGCTGGGAATCGCAGGTGGGCGGCAAACTGGAGTTTGAACCCGACTGGCGCAAGATTCTGGAGAAGTCGCTGGCGCACATTGACAAGAAGCGCGAGAAGTTGGGCCTTGTTCCGTGGGATCCGAACCGCTTCGGGAAGAGCGGCGACGCGTTTATGCTGGAGTATCTGAAGACCGTGGCCGCTTCCAAGTAGCGACCGACACATGATCTGCACCTTTCAAGGAGGAATCGCATGTCCAGATACATAGCCACACGAGCCATCCGCGGGGCCACGGCGCTGGTCTATGAGGCGGAGCAACTGCTCAACAAGGCGCTCAAGGAACTTGGGCCGGACACGCCGGTGCAGTTCACCAACACGGCCTACTACCTGCCCGTCATCCTGGGCCTCACGGGGATTGAGGTGTCCAAACTGGGCGATATGCCGGCGGTGCTTGAGCGGGCCAAGGCGCTGTTGCACCCGATTCCGCGTGAGCAAGTCTGGCTTCCTTACCTGGGCGAGACGCTGGACTCCGGCATCGCCACCCTGTTCGCGGCGGAGTTGATTGAGGGCATTCGCTTCGCCTACGGCGAGCAGCCCGAGAAGATCACCTGGGGCGGCAAGATCGCCAAGGGCGGCAGTTTCACATCGCCGGAGTTTGAGGGCGAGGGGAACGGGGGCACGCTCAACGGCCCCATTGACGACATCCAACTGCGCGCCTGGGGTATCCAGTTGGTGGACGGGCGCATGCCCGGCTTCGCGGCCATCGTCGGCTGCGCCAAGTCCAACGAGGTGGCCGTGGAGATCGTACGCCAGTTGCAGCAGCGCAACATCCTGGTGTTCCTCAGCGGCAACGTGAACGGGCGGAGCATCATCCATCAGTTGATGGAGGAAGGCGTAGAACTCGGGTACGACACCTACACCGTGCCGTTCGGCACCGACACGATTTCGGCCATCTACGCGTTGGGGTTCGCAACCCGCTCGGCGCTGACGTTCGGCGGGATGAAGGGCGGCATGGCGCGGGATATCCTGCTGTATAACAAGTACCGCGTGTTCGCCTTCGTGCTGGCGCTGGGCGAGGTGGACGACCTGAAGTACGCAGCGGCGGCCGGGGCGATCAACTACGGGTTCCCCGTGATCGCCGACACGGTCATTCCGCAGATTTTGCCCACCGGCATCACGTCCTACGAGCACGTCATCTCCATGCCGTTTGACGACATCCCCGGCGAGAATGACCTGGAGCGGGCCAAGCGCCTCGTCCAGCGGTGCATTGAAGTGCGCGGCGTGAAGATCAAGGTTACCGAAGTGCCCATCCCCGTGCCCTACGGGTCGGCCTTTGAGGGCGAGCGCGTGCGCCGCGAGGATATGCGGATTGAGTTCGGCGGCAAGAAGGCGCGGTGCTTTGAGTACCTGCGCATGACCGACTTTGACGCCGTGGAAGACGGCAAGGTTACCGTGGTCGGGCCAGGCATTGAGAACGTGCCGGTCGGCGGCGCCATGGATATGGGCATCGTGGTGGAAGTGGCGGGCCGCAAGATGCAAGAGGACTTTGAACCCGTGCTGGAGCGACAGATTCACTACTTCATCAACGGCGCGTCGGGCATCCAGCACATCGGGCAGCGCGACATCGCCTGGATCCGCATCAGCAAAGCCGCCGCCGAGAAGGGGTTCAACCTGGAGCACTTCGGCAAGATTCTGGTCGCCCGCTTCCATGCGGACTTCGGCGCCATCGTGGACAAGATTCAGGTAACCATCTACACGGATCCGCAGAAGATAGAGGAATGGCTGGCGAAGGCGCGCGAGGCGTACAACTACCGCAACCAGCGCCTGGCCGATATGACGGACGAGTCGGTGGAGGAGTTCTACTCCTGCACGCTGTGCCAGAGTTTCGCGCCGAACCACGTGTGCGTGGTCTCGCCCGAGCGCCTTGGGCTGTGCGGAGCCTATAACTGGCTGGACTGCAAGGCTTCGTACCAGATCAACCCCACCGGCCCGAACCAGCCCATCCCCAAGGGGAAGTGCCTGGACCCAGTCAAGGGCTACTTTGACAAGGTGAACGAGTTCGTACAGGCGGCTTCGCACGGGACGGTACAAGAGGTTTCCATGTACTCCATCATGGAGAACCCGATGACGGCGTGCGGCTGCTTTGAGGCGATCATGATGGTAGTGCCCGAGGCCAACGGGTTCATGGTGGTGTCGCGCGAGGATCCGAGCATGACGCCGGCGGGGATGACGTTCTCCACGCTGGCAGGGGTGGCCGGCGGCGGGCTCCAGACGCCCGGCGTGATGGGCGTGGGCAAGTACTTCCTGGTGAGCCGCAAGTTCATCGCGGCCGACGGCGGCCTCAAGCGCATCGTGTGGATGTCGTCCATCCTCAAGGAGACGATGGCCGAGGAACTCAAGGCGGCCGCCGCGCGCGAGGGCGACCCCGACCTGTTGGACAAGATCGCGGACGAGCGCGTGGCGACGACGGTGGATGAGATGCTGCCCTTCCTGGAGGAGAAGGGGCATCCGGCGCTGACCATGCCGCCGCTGTTCTAGCAACAGAAGCGGTCAGCCATCAGCGATGGGCGATCAGCGGTTGGGCGCTGCGGATGGCTGACCGCTCCAATGGCGCGTCGCGGAAGACCGCCTGCGCCAGGCCTGGGTTGTGCTGCGCTTGACGGGCGGCGCCTCCCAGGCTATCCTTGTGCAGACGAATTCTTGCGTGGGGAGGAATAGGTTGTCCGGCGTGCGGTACGTTCGTGATGTCATGCACCGGGGGGTTGTAACATGCGCTCCTGACACTCCGCTGACGGAAGTCGCGGCGCTCATGGCCCGCGACCGCGCCAGCGCCGTAGCCGTCGTGAACCCGAACGGCGAACTTGTCGGCATCATTTCCCGCACCGACATGGTGCGGGCGTACCTCAAGCCCTTCGCGAATCTCCGCGCCGAAGACATCATGACGACCCAAGTCGCCACCATCATCCCCGATATCCCGGTCCAGGCGGCCGTCCAGATTATGCTGGATCGCGGCGTGCATCAACTCATCATCCTGCACGCTCGCCCCGCGCCGCAGCGCCCTGTGGGTATCCTCACCATGGACGATATTGTCAAGGATATGGCCAACCTTCCAGACTCAGAGAAAGGAGAGTAGAATCCATGCCAGTTACCGTAGAAACACCGCTGGAGAAATGGACCGGCAAGGTCCGAGAAGTAACCCTCGGAGCCACCCGCGACCAGAAAGGGACCCGTTCCAAGACCGTAACGGTGGGCGGTGAAACCACCCTGCCCTTCCTCCATTTTGAGGGAAGCATTCCCCACCCTCCGGTGATTGCCATTGAAATCCAGGACTCGTATCCAAACGATTGGTCTCCTGTCTTGTTGCAGGCGTGGGGCGACACGCTGAAGGATCCGGCCGAGTGGGCGAAGAAGGCGGAGGCACTGGGCGCAGACTTGGTTATGCTTAAGTTTCGCGGGGTCAACGGCGATGGGACCGAGACCACGGGCGCGCAAGCGGCTGCCGTTGCGAAGGCCGTGCTCCAGGCAACCGGGCTGCCGCTCATCGTGCGTGGGCCGGGCCAGGCCGAGAAGGACAACGAACTGTTGGTGGCCGTGGCCGAGGCAGGCGCGGGCGAGCGCCTGGCGTTGGGCCTGTGCGAGGACAAGAACTACCGCACGATTGTTGCGGCGGCGCTGGCCCACGGGCATCTGGTCATCAATTCTAGTCCCATTGACGTCAACCTGGCCAAGCAACTGAACATTCTGGTCAGCGACATGCAGATGGAACCCGACCGCATCCTGATGGACCCGACGACGGGCGCGCTGGGGTACGGCCTGGAATACACCTACTCGGTGATGGAACGCTTGCGCATCGCGGCCCTCACTGGCGACAGCATGACCCAGATGCCCATGATTTGCTTCACCGGCGAGGAGTCGTGGCGGCAGAAGGAGTCCAAGGTGGGCGAGGGTGTGCCGGCCGCATGGGGCGACTGGAAGAGGCGCGGCGTCCTGTGGGAGACCGTAACGGCGGTCGCCCTGCTGGAGGCCGGTGCGGATATCGTTACGCTGCGCCATCCCGATTCGGTGCCCATCGTTCGCAAGGCCATTGAGCAACTGATGGCGCACTAGCGGCGAGGTTTAGCGTGCTTGCGCAGGTGGACTGGCTAACGGCGGCTGCGGGGCTCGTTTTGCTGATCATCAGCACCCTGAGCGCATTCAGGCCCAACCTGGTCTGGGGTGATCCGACGCCGCTGCGCCTGCCGCCGGAGAGACTGTACCGCCTGTACCGCCGCCGGCAAATCGGGACAGTGGTGTTTTTCATCGCCGGCGCGGCCTTGCTCATTCTGAGTGTAAGATAGTCCAGGAACGTTCATCTACAAGGAGGACAAGATGCCACTGAGCGGACTTGAAATCTACAAACTGCTCCCGAAGACCAACTGCAAGGAGTGCGGGTTTCCCACCTGCCTTGCGTTCGGCATGAAACTGGCGGCCAAGCAGGCCGAACTTTCGGCATGCCCGTATGTGTCGGAGGAGGCCAAGCAGGCCCTGGAGGCCGCCTCGGCCCCGCCCATCCGGCTGATCGCGTTGGGCGGCGCGGACCATAAGGTGGAAGTGGGCAACGAGACGGTGCTTTTCCGCCACGAGAAGACCTTCTTCCACCAGCCGGGCGTGTTCGTGCGCGTGCCCGACAACCTGCCCACTGCGGACCTGGAGGCCAAGGTGGCCGAGATCGTGGGGTTCAAGACCGAGCGCGTGGGCATGGAACTGTTCGTGGACGGCATCGCGGTGCAGAACGTCTCGGGCAGCCCCGAAACCTTCGCCCAGGCCGTGGCGACGGTGCGCGCCAAGACGAAGCGGCCTATGGTGCTCCTGTCGGACAACCCTGAGGCCATCGCGGCGGGCTTGGCGAAAGAGGGCGGGCTTGCGCCCCTGGTTGGCCCCGCGACGGCCCAGAACTGGCAGGATATGGTCAAGGCCGCGAAGGCTGCCAACGCTTCGGTGCTAGTGCGAGCCGATGGCGACCTCGGCGCGCTGGCGAACCTGGCGGAGGATGTGAAGGCGGCGGGCATGGAGAACATCGTGCTGGATCCCGGGGCGCGCACCCTAGCCGCTAACCTGGCCCTGTTCACCCAGTTGCGCCGCCTGGCCCTGAAGAAGAACTTCCGGCCCCTGGGCTATCCGCTGGCGGCCTTCCCCGGCGAGGGGGCAGGCTCGTTTGAAGAGGAAGTTGTGGCGGCGGCCCAGGCGATCGCCAAGTACGGCGGCATTGTGGTCCTGGATCACTTTGACCCGGCTGCGCTTTACATCTTGCTCACGCTGCGGCTGAACATCTTCACCGACCCGCAGAAGCCCATCCAGGTGAGCCCGGGCGTGTACGAGTTCAACGCGCCGAAGCCCGAGTCGCCGCTGTTGGTTACGACTAACTTCTCGCTGACCTACTTCAGCGTGGCCGGCGAGGTGGAGGCCAGCGGCCTGCCCGCGTGGGTACTCATCACGGACGCGGAAGGGATGTCGGTGCTGACCGCGTGGGCGGCGGGCAAGTTTGACGCCGAGCGAATTGCCAAGGCGGTGAAGTCCTTTGGCGTGCCCGATAGGATCAACCACAAGAAGATCGTCATCCCTGGCCTGGTGGCCACCATTTCGGGCGAGTTGGAAGAAGAACTGCCCGGGTGGGATGTGCGCGTCGGCCCTCGCGAGGCTGTGGACATCCCGTCCTACCTGAAGAACGTCTGGAAGTAGCGACCCCAAAGAGGCGAACCCGCCCCGCACTCGGCGGAGGAAGGTTCGCCCCTTGAGCAGGGATGTGGTGATGCCTGAGAATTCGTGCAAGGTGGCGTTCCAGCCGTCGGGGATCGTGGCCCAGGCGCGCCCCGGCGATATCCTGTCGGATGTGGCCATCGCCGCGGGCGTGCCTGTCAGCCTCCCGTGCGGCGGCCAGGGGCGCTGCGGACGCTGCAAAGTCGTGATTACCCGCGGCGATGTGGAGCGCAAGGCGACCGGGAGGCTCAGCGCAACCGAACTGGAGCAGGGGTATGCCCTCGCATGCCAGACGCGCGTCCTGGGCGACCTGGAGGTCTTCGTTCCGCCGATTGAGGAGATCATCGTCCGCAGGCTGCCCACGGAGCGGGGCGCGGAGCGGGCCTACGAACTGCCCGCTGCGTGCGATTGGGCCGCCAAGCCGACGCTGCGCAAGGTTCATCTGCAGATTGAGCCCCCCAGCCTGCAGGATAACACGACGGACTTTGAGCGCGTGTCGCGGGAACTGGCGCGACAGTACGACATCCGCGACCTGACGGTGGCGCTGCCGACGCTCCGCAGGCTGGCGAAGGCCCTGCGGGGGGCGAACTGGGACGTTACACTGACGCTGGAGATGGGCACGTGGGTCAACCCCGACGGCCCACCGCGCCTGGTGGACGTGGCTCCGGGGGATCAGACGCAGACGCTGTATGGGATTGCCGTGGACATCGGGACGACGTCCAACGTCGTGTACCTGGTGGACATGGCGGCGGGGCGAGTGGTGGACACGGCCTCGGCGTACAACTTGCAGATTTCCTGCGGCGAGGACGTGATCTCGCGCATCATCTACGCCAAGAAGCCGGGCGGGCTGGATCACCTCCAGCGGCTGGTGGTGCAGACCATCAACGGGCTGATTGAGGAACTGTGCGGCAGGAACAACATCGCCAGCACCGAGATTCACAAGATGACGGTGGCCGGCAACACGACGATGACCCACCTGTTCCTCGGCCTGGATCCGGAGGCGATTCGCCTGGAACCGTACATTCCCACCATCACGCACCCGTCGCCGGTGCGGGCGCACGAACTCGGCATCCACATCAACCCCGATGCGACGGTGGACTGCCTGCCTGGGGTGGGCGCCTACGTCGGGGGCGACATCACGGCGGGCGTTCTGAGTTCCAAACTGTACACCACCGACAAACTGAGCCTGTTCATTGACGTGGGCACCAACGGCGAGATTGTCCTGGGCAATTCGGACTGGCTGATCTCGTGCGCGTGCTCGGCGGGGCCTGCGTTTGAGGGCGCGGGCGTGCAGTCGGGCATGCGGGCGACAATCGGCGCGATTGAAGAAGTCTGGATCAGCGCCAAGACCTACGAGCCTACCTATCGTACCATCGGCGACGCTCCGCCGGAGGGCATCTGCGGGTCGGGGATGATCTCGCTGCTGGCCGAGATGTTCATCTCGGGCGTGATGGACAAGGCGGGCAAACTCAACCGTACCCTGAACACGCCGCGCATCCGCATGGGCGAGCACGGACCGGAGTACGTGGTGGCGTGGGCCTCCGAGACGCGCACGAAGAAGACCGACATCGTCATCACCGAGGTGGACATCGCTAACCTCATCCGCGCCAAGGCTGCCATCTACGCGGGGTTCTCGGTACTGACGCGCAGCGTGGGGATTGAACTGGCCGACGTGGAGCAGGTGCTCATCGGCGGGGCGTTCGGCAAGTACATTGACGTGGAGAAGGCGATCCAAATCGGGCTTCTGCCCGACATGCCGTGGGACCGATTCCATTATCTGGGCAACACGTCGGCCCTTGGGGCCTATGCGGCACTGATGTGTGCGAACATGCGCCAGGCGGTCGTGGACATCGCCAGTAAGATGACCTACCTGGAGTTGAGCGCGGACAACACCTTCATGGACCAGTTCACGTCGGCGCTGTTCCTGCCGCATACCGACACGGCGGCGTTCCCTTCGGTCATGCGGCTCCTGCAGAGCATAGGCCGCCAGTCTCAGGGAAAGTAACTGCGCACGGAAATCGCGCGCACTCGCAGTGTTCGTGGGGTCATCGGCTTTTCACAATCGCGCGGAAGCGCACAAGAACACGAGGAGGTGCATACATGCTGATAATCGGGGAAAACATCCACATCATTGCGCCCAAGATTCGGGAGGCCGTCAACAATCGCGACACCGCCTACATCCAGAAGGTGGCCCTTGCGCAGTGGAACGCCGGCGCCCAGGTGATTGACCTGAACATCGGCCCCCAGAAAAAGGCGGGCGTGGAGATCATGGAATGGATCGTGGACGCCGTCCAGGAGGCCATTCCCGATGTGGTGCTCTCACTGGATACGACCAACGCCGCCGCCATTGAGGCCGGCCTGAAGAAGTGCAAGAACAAGCCTTTCATCAACTCTACTTCAGCCGAGGAAGAGCGCCTGGCCGCCATGGCTCCGCTGGCCGCCAAGTATGGGGCCAACATCATCGCGCTCACGATGACGAAATCGGGCATCCCCGTGAGCGCCGAGGACCGCTTCAACATTGCCATGGAGATTCTCCTGCCGAAACTCACGGAGGCCGGCGTGCCGGTGGAGAACATCTACTTTGACCCGCTGGTGCTGACGGTGGCGGGGTCGCAGGAATACGTTCCCAACGCAGTGGAGGCCGTCCGCCTGATGAAACTGTGGGAGCCGCCGCTCAACACGGTGGTGGGGCTGTCCAACGTCTCCAACCAGGTGTCGCACGAGAACCGCAGCCTCATCAACCGCACCTACCTGGTGATGCTGATGGCCGCGGGGCTGGATGCTGCCATCGCCGACCCGCTGGATCGGGAACTGATGCGGTTCATGCAGATCGTTGAGACCCGCGACGATAGCACGCCGGTGGGGCGGCTTCTGCTCCACCTGTACGACACGACCCAGGCCATGGAGCCTTTTGACCCGTCCGTGGTGGACATGAACGATCCGGAGCAGGTTGCCATCTACAAGACGGTGCGGATTCTGAAGAACGAGATCATCTTCGCGGATTCGTACCTGAAGATGTAGTCTTTACCCCATCACCCCCTGGCCCCCTCTTCCCCGCCGGCAGGGAAGAGGGGAGCGGCGGGGCGGGCGCGCCTGCACACGGCATTCCCGTGAACACGGAACCGGCGAAAAGCCGCGAAGGGGCTTCTGCGCCTTTCGCGGCTTTTGTGCTGTTTCGCTGGGTTCCAGACCGCGAATGCTGCCTGCCGTGCTGGCCGGTGGGGCCGCGAATAGGTGCGGGACTGGTCGGAAGCCCGCGCTGTACGAGTTCACCACGCGCCTTGACGTTCTCCGATATGTGGATTATAATCTACG